>CAIVCF010000136.1 GCA_903904335.1 uncultured Chitinophagaceae bacterium
ATGGAAATGAAAAAGACCAAAAAATTAACGAATGGTGTGTTTCTGTTTGGAATGCATTTTCAACACAACATCACACAATTATTTCTTTAACTGATAATTTATTAAAATAAAATGCTTTACTAATACCATTAGTTCACTCCATCAACAACTGCTTCTTTAAATACTTTCTGTACTAACCCTTGCAATACTTTACTAGGGCCAACTTCTGTAAAATAAGTTGCACCATCAGCTTGCATGGCTTGAACAGTTTGTGTCCAACGAACTGCGTCGGTCAATTGATCAATTAAATTCTTTTTTATTTCTGCTGCATCAATCACCGCTTTTGCAACAACGTTTTGATACACCGGACAAATAGGAATATTAAAATTGGTTGCTTCAATGGCAGCAGCCAATTCTTCTTTTGCTGATGACATTAGCGGAGAATGAAATGCACCACCAACAGGCAATACCAATGCTCGTTTTGCACCTGCAGCTTTTAATCTCTCACAAGCAATTTCAATTCCTTTGATGGAACCGCTGATCACTAATTGGCCCGGACAATTATAATTTGCAGGTACAACAACTTCACCTGTTTCATCTTGAATTTCTTTGCAAATTTCTTCTACCTTATCATCAGGTAAAGCCAATACAGCAGCCATGGTGGAAGGATTTAATTCACATGCTTTCTGCATTGCTTTTGCACGAATGCTTACTAATTTCAATGCATCTTCGAAGCTTAAAGTTTTATTAGCAACCAAAGCAGAGAATTCACCGAGGGAATGTCCGGCAACCATATCAGGTATTGCAGTTACTAAAGTTTTAAATGCAATCACTGAATGTAAAAAGATAGCCGGCTGTGTAACATTGGTTTGCTTTAATTCTTCATCAGTTCCGCCAAACATGGTATCACTGATCCGAAAATCTAAAATAATATTGGCTTGTTCAAATAATTCTTTTGCCTGAGAATTTGTTTCGTACAAATTCTTTCCCATTCCTGAAAATTGAGAACCTTGTCCGGGGAAAATGAATGCATGTTTACTCATAAAGATCTTTTGGTTGAAGTTTCAAAAGTAAAAGAAAACCCGATAACAAAAATGCTATCGGGTTTCTATTCACTAAATATCACAACTCAAAATTCTGTTTTCAATTCCAAATACTTCAAAAACTCATTCTTTGTTTTCTCTTCTTTGAACTTGCCGCCATAAAACGCAGTGATGGTTGATGAGGTGTCGTCTTCTACTCCCCGGCTTGCCACACATAAATGTTTGGCATCAATTACAATAGCAACATCTTCTGTTCCCAATACCTTCTGAAGGTCGGTACCGATCTGCATTGTCAATCTTTCCTGTACCTGCGGACGTTTGGCATAGAATTGAACCAAGCGGTTTAATTTACTCAAACCAATTACTTTTCCGTTGCTGATATAAGCCACATGCGCTTTTCCGATGATGGGTACAAAATGATGTTCGCAATTACTGTAGAAAGAAATATTCTTTTCCACCAACATTTCATTGTACTTGTATTTATTCTCAAACAGTGCAACGTTTGGTTTATTCGCAGGATTCAATCCGCTGAAAATTTCTTTGATATACATTTTAGCTACACGTTTTGGCGTGCCTTTCAAACTATCGTCATTCAAATCCAATCCCATGATTTCCATGATACTGCGGAAATGTTTTTCTATAGCGTTAATTTTTTCTGCATCAGTTAATACAAATGCATCTTCACGCATTGGCGTATCAACCGATGTGCTCACATGGTTATCTCCCATCTCATCGATCAATACATCACTCAAGTCGATCTTATCGCCATTAAGCCGGATATTCGACAAAGTTTCTTTCTGTTTCATACAATTTTATTTTAAGTTCCAATTCCTTGTCCAGCTTTGGTCGCAGCAAATTGTAAATTACAATGGCTATGTTTTCGGCCGTAGGATTTAAGTTGGCAAATTCTGCCGTATCTAAATTCAAATTTTTATGATCAAATTTTTTCAGGATCACATCCTCGATCAATTCGCTCAATATTTTAATGTCTAACACATAACCGGTCTCTTGGTTCGGAACTCCTGTAACTTTTACAATTAATTCATAATTATGACCATGATAATTTTTGTTGTTGCATAAACCAAATACCCGTTCATTCTTCTCATCACTCCACAACGGATTATGCAAACGATGCGCCGCATTAAAATGTTCTTTTCTAAAAAGTGCTACTTTATTATTCATGATCTTTTTATGAACCCAACTTTTATACTCTGCTCATCGTCCCTTGCGTCGCACACTTCAACCGTCGGAATTCTGATTCAGCATTGAAACTATTTCTCTTGAAACCTTTCAAGTAATTCATTTATCAACTGCAGGCACTGTTTCAGAAGTGTGCTGATCAAGTGGCCATGCAAACATTGAGAGCCGCGAAACTGATAAAAGAGCTTGAATGTATTATTCTCTCTGCTATTACCGAGCCAAAACTAAACTGTCTGATTCGGTCTGCAAAGCAAATACGCATATTATTAACTGCCGGATCTTTATTTTGTTCGCAAAAGCATAATATTTTCCCTAAAACACAAATAAATTAACAGTAAACTGCAATTTTGTCGCAATCGTTTTGTTGCACGGTATTTGAAACAGCAAAACACTTACCTTCAACTCATAAAAAAGCAGCAGATGAACATAGGAAAAGAATTTGAGAAATATGCCATAAAAGATCAGGGCATCAGCAGTGCAACTTTGCATAATTATCAGTCGCATTTCAATCCAACAAGCCTTACTCCATATATTATTGAAGAGCGTTCTTTGAATGTGGCACAGATGGATGTATTCAGCCGATTAATGATGGACCGTATCATTTTTCTCGGCGAAGGCATTAATGATTATGTTGCCAATATTGTAACAGCACAATTATTATTTTTAGACAGCACTGATCGTACCAGAGATATTCAAATGTATATCAACAGCCCGGGAGGCAGTGTGTATGCAGGTTTAGGCATTTATGACACGATGCAGTTCGTGAGCCCGGATGTATCAACCATTTGTACTGGCATTGCAGCAAGCATGGGGCAAATTTTATTATGTGCAGGTGTAAAAGGAAAAAGAACCGCACTGAAGCATAGCCGTGTGATGATGCATCAGCCAAGCGGTGCCATTGGCGGTCAGGCAACTGACATTGAAATAACAGCAAGAGAAATTAAAAAATTAAGACAGGAATTATACGCCATTACAGCAGCACATACCGGAAAAGATATTGAAACCATTGCCAAAGACAGTGACCGTGATAATTGGTTAACTGCATTGGAAGCAAAAGAATATGGTTTGGTGGATGAGGTATTGGTGATCAACGCCAGAAAAGAAAAGAAAGATTAAACTTCTATCTCCTGTAGGGGAAGAAATAAAAATAAAAATAATTAAACATGGTAGAGTCAAAATATATTGCAAATCCTTTGTGGATGGGAGAAAACGATGACGAAGAAACTCCGAAAGAAGAAAAACAACAAGAGCAGTTAAGTCCGGGTATGATGAAGAAAATCGAAAAATTATTCTTCGAAAAACGTGCTATTTATTTATGGGGAGTAGTGGATGATAAAAGTGCCAAAGATGTTGTCACCAAATTACTTCTATTAGATGCTGATAAACCCGGAGAAGAAATTAAATTATATATCAACAGTCCGGGTGGTGTTGTAACCAGCGGCATGGTAATGTATGATACGATTAAATTAATATCATCGCCTGTTTCTACCATTTGCATGGGATTAGCAGCCAGCATGGGTTCCATCTTATTGAGCGTTGGTAAAAAAGGGAAAAGATTTATTTATCCTCATGGAGAAGTGATGATTCATCAGCCAAGCATTGGCGGATATTTTCAGGCCAATTCTGCAGACATTGAAATACAGGCAAATCAGATTCGCAAGACTAAGGAAATCGGCGCAAAAATATTAGCCGATAATTGCGGAAAAACAGTGGAACAGATCATGAAAGATTTTGACAGGGATTACTGGATGAATGCTAAGGAAGCCGTTGAATATGGCATTGCAGACAGCATCCTAAAGAAAATCTAATCTTACTGACATACGAACCCGCATTGTTGCAACGTTAAATATTAATCTTACTTTTGTGCCCTACAACTGAATATTGTTGGAGTGTGTTTGATTTGTAGGATTATTAAAATTAAAAAATCATGTCTAAACAAAGCCATTTGCATTGTTCTTTTTGTGGTCGGAACAGGGATGAAGTAAAGATCCTGATCGCCGGACAAGAGGGTCATATTTGTGAGCATTGTGTAGAACATGCACAGGAGATCATTTCGCAGGAACTGAATATTAAACATGATGGCACAAATGCTTCTTCTAATTTTAAATTAAATGTTCGCAAACCTGCTGAAATAAAAAGTTTCTTGGATGAATATGTGATCGGTCAGGATGATGCTAAAAAAGTTTTAGCTGTGGCGGTGTATAATCATTTTAAAAGGATCGCACAAAAACACCAACCCGATGAAGTAGAAATAGACAAGAGCAATATCATTATGGTGGGTGAAACAGGTACAGGCAAAACATTATTGGCAAAAACAATTGCCCGTATGTTGAACGTGCCATTTGCTATTGTTGATGCAACAGTATTTACTGAAGCCGGTTATGTTGGTGAAGATGTGGAAAGCATGCTTACGCGTTTGCTGCAAAATTGCAATTATGATGTTGCTGCTGCTGAACGCGGAATTGTTTATGTTGACGAAATTGATAAGATAGCACGTAAAGGAGATAATCCATCTATTACAAGAGATGTTAGCGGTGAAGGTGTGCAGCAGGGATTATTAAAAATGCTGGAAGGCACAGAAGTATTGGTGCCACCGCAAGGCGGAAGAAAACATCCGGAACAAAAAATGATCAAGGTAGATACTAAAAATATTTTATTTATCTGCGGTGGTGCATTTGACGGAATTGATAAAGTGATAGCACGCAGGGTAAATACAAATGCCATCGGTTTTAATGTAAATAAAGATGAGCAGGAAATGCAGCGACTGAATTTATTACAATTCATCAATGCACAAGATTTGAAAAGTTTTGGTTTGATACCGGAATTATTGGGTCGTTTACCGGTTGTTACACATCTCAATCCTTTAGATAAAGAAACATTGAGAAGTATTTTGACCGAGCCAAAAAATGCACTCATCAAACAATACAATCGTTTATTTGAACTGGAAGGAATTGCATTGACCATTGATGATGATGTGATGGATTTCATGGTAACAAAAGCTTTGGAATATAAATTGGGTGCAAGAGGTTTGCGCAGCATTTGTGAAGGGATTTTAACCGATGCCATGTTTGAATTACCGGGCATGGGACAAACAGAATTGCATGTAACATTGGATTATGCAGAAAGCATGTTCAAGAAGAGTAAAATAAGCTTATTGAAAGTTGCATAAAATATTTCGTTTACAAAACAAAAAGCGATGGGAATAACTTCTCATCGCTTTTTGTTTTGATGAGATTAATTTGCAGTCACAATCAAAAAAATAAAACAATTTATATGAACGATTTAATTGAACGTTTAACCAAAGAAGCAGGATTAACGCCTGATCAGGCAAAGAAAGCTGTTGAAACCATTGCCAGTTTCGTAAAAGAAAAATTTCCAATGTTAGGTGGTGCGGTGGATAATATTTTCAGTGCTGGCAGCAAGGACAACGATTAAAGAAATTTAATCAGCCAATCCCATCTTTACTGCAATAGAAGCAAGTTCCTGTCTGCTTTGAATATTTAACTTCCTGAACAAACTTGTTCTGTGATGATCCAATGCTTTAGGTGTAATTGACATGTGAGATGCAATCTGTTCGTAAGTTAGTCCGGATGAAGAATATTTTAATAGTTCATACTCCTTCTCCGTAAGAACCGGTGTTTGCAGCGCATTTCCTGCGAAGCAGCTTTGACCGGGTATGACAACATTTTCCTTTTTTCCTGCCATTGATCTTTCAACAACTTCTATGATTACATCAGGCTCTGCATTTTTGGCAATGAAACCGGATGCACCTCTGTCCAATAAATTATTCACAGTGATCTGATCCTGAATGAGGGAAATCATGATCACTTTTATATCAGGATAATGAGCATGTACATAATCCAAGGTTTCGTAACCGTTCATGATGGGCATCTGAATATCCAATAACAATACTTCCGGTAACACATCAGCAGAGGATAGCAGATCAATAAATTCTTTGCCATTATTTGCCTCAGCTACAATTTCTATATTTTCATTTTTGGATAAGACATTGATAACACCTTTTCTGAAAATAGAATGGTCATCAACAACAGCCACTTTGATCGTCATGATACAATTTTTTTTATTCACGTATTCAGTTTCACTTAAGGTTTAGGATATTGGCTATTATTTTTGTTTTATGCAACATTAGTTGATTATTCTATTTTAAAAAAAGAGAAAAATCCCATATATAATTTTCTTTCGGCCAACTTTATATTTCAGAATATGTCGAGTGTACAATAAAAGCACTATCCAAGCAATACTTCCCTAGCAATAACGATTTTTTGTATTTCAGAAGTGCCTTCACCTATAGTGCAAAGTTTAGCATCACGATAATATTTTTCTACGGGGAAATCTTTGGTATAGCCGTATCCGCCAAATATCTGCACTGCATCATTCGCAACTTTTACGGCAACTTCACTGGCATAGTATTTTGCCATGGCAGATTGTTTCGTCAGTTTTTGATGACGGTCTTTTAAATCACAAGCCTGATTCAGCAACATTTCTGCTGCCATGATTTCTGTTGCCATGTCTGCCAGTTTAAAACTGATTCCCTGAAAATTGGAAATGGGTTGATCGAATTGATGTCGTTCTTTCGAATATTGCAAAGCAGCTTCATAGGCGCCTTTTGCAATACCAACTGACAATGCTGCAATAGAAATTCTTCCGCCATCTAAAATTTTGAGGGCCTGCTTAAATCCATCACCAACTTCTCCAATTCTTTGTGCATCATTAATACGACAATGATCAAATATTAATTCAGTTGTTTCGCTGGCACGCATACCTAATTTATTTTCTTTTTTGCCTGCTGTAAAACCTTTCGTTCCACGTTCTATGATGAAAGCTGTTGAATTATTACTGTTTCGCGGTTCGCCTGTTCGTACAATTACAACAGCAACATCACCACTTTTACCATGCGTTATCCAACTTTTCGTTCCGCTTAATATCCAATCATCAGCATCTTTTACAGCTACTGTCTGCATATTGCCTGCATCACTGCCTGTATTGGGTTCTGTTAATCCCCAGGCACCTATGAATTCACCCGTGGCTAATTTTGGTAAATATTTTTTCTTTTGTTCTTCATTTGCGAAACTGAGGACATGATTGGTACAAAGAGAATTGTGTGCTGCAACACTTAAGCCTATTGAGCCGCAGACCTTTGCTATCTCCTGAATGATGGCACTGTATTCGAAATAACTTAATCCTACACCGCCATATTCATGCGGTACAACTATTCCCATCATTCCCATTTTGCCTAACTGTTTAAAAATTTCTACAGGAAAAATCTGACTCTCATCCCATTCCATTACATGTGGCTTAATATATTGCTGTGCAAAATCTTTTGCAGTTTGTGCTACCTGCTGCGTTAATTCGCTTTTTTGAAAATTCATTGAATGATTTTAATTATAAACTAACAATTGTTAGTTTAACAAAAATAGCCTAATATTCTGCATTACCAAATCAAATTAGAATTATTCAATTTTGAGATACGGAACAATTTTCAAGTAAGTTTCTTCGGTAATAAAAATAATTTTCTTAAGGTCGTCCAACTTTGCAAATTTTCCGTGTTGGTTTCGGAAAATAACAATGGCTTTTGCAACATCCTTACTGATAAAGGGATTTTTACTCAACTCATAATCAGTTGCACTGTTAATATTTATTTTTTTGATGGTGGATGATTCAGTTTTTAAATAAGGGATGATGATTTGATAAATTGAATCAGTCATACCATAAGTCTCTTTTAATTGTTCCAACCTCCAAAAACCTCCTACTCTTTCTCTGAAATTAATGATGCGATATGGTAATGAATGACCAATGCCGGGTAGTTGCATCAACTGTTCTATTGTTGCAGTATTGATATCGACTATTCCAATATTTTTTTCTGCAACAGTTGATTGATTATTAAAATTATTTTGATGTAAGCTGTTTTCAGTATTTGCAATTCTTGCATAGGGAATGATCCTGTCTGCATCGATTTTTTGTAAACCCCATATTTTTCTGATGTCGTCAGGTTTATAAAATTTTCCACCTTTGCTGCGATAATTGAAAATGATATGAATTACTTTATCCTGAATTCCCAAACGCTTCCATCCATCAGCATCCAAAGTATTAGGGTCAAAATCAAATAATACAGATGTTGGTTCTGTTGTTTCAGTGAATGTAACATTTGCTTCATTTCTCACTGAATCATTCCGTTTTTCATTTTGTTTCCATTTAAGCACTTGTTGCTGCAACTCTTCCTCAATAACAGGTTTTGATTTTTTTGGTTCGAACAAATAAGGGAGTGAAAGAAAAAATACGATCAACAGCAATAAAATAATTGCAGCAACTCTTTCTTTTCGCGAAAAAGTAAAATACTCTTTAATAATCCTCTTCATACAAAACAATTTTGTTAAGTAATCAAAGGAGACTATACATGCAATTGGATAATCAATCCGTCATGTGCCAAACGGATATGATCAGGGAGTGTTTTGTTGATGTCTTCATGCTTGCCTAACTGATGACTGATATGCGTAAAATAAACCTCGGGCACTTCTAATTCTGTTGCAAGGTCAACTGCTTCCTTCAAAGTGAAATGTGAAATATGTTTTTCTTTTCTCAACGCATTCAGCACCAAAACTTTTGAGCCTTTTATTTTTTTCTTTTCCTGTTCATCAATCCGGTTTGCGTCTGTAATATAAGTAAAATCTCCCATTCGAAAACCAAGTACAGGCATTTTTAAATGCCATACCAAAATCGGAATCACAGAAATGTCGCCGATCATAAAAGAAGTTTCATCAATTGTGTGAATATTGATTTGCGGAATACCCGGATAGGTTTTATCAGCGAAAACATAATAATATTCCCGTTTTAAAGCTTCAATGGTCAATGCATTTGCATATACTTCCATTGGTTTTTTCTGAATATAATTGTATGCCCTTACATCATCCAACCCTGCAATATGATCTTTATGCGGATGTGTAAATAAGACCGCATCTAATTTTTTATTATGGATGCGTAACATTTGATAACGAAAATCGGGAGTGGTATCGATCACAAAACTTGTTGTTGGTGATTCTACAAGAATGCTGCTCCTTAAACGACTATCATTGGGATCTGAAGAAGTACAAACTTCGCAATCACAAGCGATCATGGGAACACCACTGCTGGTTCCGGTTCCTAAAAATGTTATTTGTAATGAAGAAGAATGCACATGTAAATCTAAATGAAAAATCGATATGTGTGATCAAACAATTGTTGCTTGATTTTTCACCACATCATCATACAATTTCTGGCTTTCGTGTGTTAGCTTATCAAAATCAATGTTGAGTTGAGGAATGAGTTCGAGTAAAGTATTGATACGTCCTTCTGCATCTAAAAATTTATTCAGCACCACGATCTTTCTTGCTTCCAATAAACACCAACCGCTTTGAAAGGTGCCGCGTTCGTAACGAACAACATATTCTGATTGCTCTAAAATGTCTTCTAATTTATCTACATTATGCTGCGTGTATTTCATGATAATTATTCTTTCTGTCACTGATTCAAAGTTAAACCCAATCTGCACTTTATTGATTTTGATTTATCCACACAACATGAATAAAAGATGGCCTAATTAATTATTTGCTCTCCATTTTAATGATGGGTACGATCATTTCTTCCAGGCTGATGCCGCCATGTTGAAAAGTATTCTTATAATAATTGGCGTAATGATTAAAATTATTGGGATAACAGAGATACTCATCTGTTTTTGCAAAAATAAATGATGAGTTTACAGTTGGTACAGGCAAACCCGCTTCCTTAGGATCTTTAAAAGCCAATACTTCTTTGGGTTCATAATTCAAGTTGCGTCCGTGTTTGTAACGAAGATTGGTTGTAGTCTGTTTGTCGCCGATAACTTTGCATGGCGTTTTTACTCTAACAGTTCCGTGATCGGTTGCAACAATTAATTTTATTTTTTTATCGGCAATTTTTTTTAATGCTTGATGTAATGCACTGTGCTCGAACCAACTTTTTGTTACACTTCGATAACTAACTTCATCACCAGCCAATTCTTTCAATACTTCCATTTCTGTCCGTGCATGACTGAGCATATCAACAAAATTATAGACGATGATATTCAAATCATTGTTTAATAAATTATGAATGTTACTAATTAAATTTTGTCCGTCGGTATGATTCAAAACTTTTGTATAACTTGTTCTGACATCATCTTTTTTTAAACGTTTTAACTGCGCACGAAAAAAATCTTCTTCAAATAAATTTTTACCACCTTCATCTTCATCATTCTTCCATTGTTCGGGAAATTGTTTCTCAATATCGATTGGTAACAATCCGCTGAAAATGGCATTGCGACTGTATTGTGTGGCAGTAGGCAAAATGGAATAAAACGTTTCTTCTTCTAAAATTCTGAAGCTTTCTGCAAAAATGGGCTGAATGGTCTTCCACTGATCGTAACGCAGATTATCGATCAAAATAAAAAAAGTAGGGATGCCTTTTTCAACGTGCGGCAATACTTTAAACTGCAATAAATTATGACTCATAATAGGCGCTTCTGCACTTTTTGGGTTCATCCATTTTGCATAATTTTTTGAGATAAACTTAAAGAATTCGGCATTGGCTTCTTCTTTTTGCGATGCGAATATTTCACGCATTTCGGGACTATCACTTTTTTCCATTTCCAATTCCCAATACACTAACTTTTTATAAATATCCATCCACTGATTAAAATCCGGATTATCATTCAAAGCCGTAAATAATTCTCTAAACTGCTGTTGATAAGAAGACGTTGTTTTTTCCGCCACCAACCTTTTATTATCAATAATTTTTTTGAGGCTTAACAAAACCTGATTGGGATTAACGGGCTTCAATAAATAATCGCTGATCTGGCTGCCAATGGCTTCATCCATCAAACGTTCTGTTTCATTTTTAGTGATCAACACAACAGGAATATGTTGTTTGATCTCTTTAATTTTTGCCAATGTTTCCAATCCTGAAATACCCGGCATGCTTTCATCCATCAGAATCACATCAGCAAAATTATTTTTTACAAATTCTATCGCATCAAATCCATTATTGAAAGTAATCACTTCATACCCCTTGCTTTCCAAAAATAGCTTTTGCGATTGCAGGCTTTCAATCTCATCATCAACCCAAATAATTTTTGCGATGGCCATTTTATTATTTTATTTTTTGTTTATCAGCTTTGGTATTTCATAGCAACTTCGTTGTGTCACTCACTTGTACTGAAGTACATCAATCAACATCAAAATAACACAAACTAATTAAGAGTAGAAATCAAATCAATAAAGAAGAAATTTATTTTCGGGCAAATAGTTAAATATAGTTTCAAATTTATTCTATCCGCACACAAATAGTACATTTGACTTACTGCTTTAACAAAGCAGCAACAAGTATGGTCACCAAACGAAAAATCATCAACGATCCGGTATACGGTTTCATCACAATCAATCATTCGTTGATCTTTGATATTCTTGCACATCCTTATTATCAGCGTCTGCGACGTATCCATCAAATGGCGCTTGCTTATCTCGTTTATCCCGGTGCCGTGCATACGAGATTACACCACTCTTTGGGAGCCTACCATTTAATGGGCAATGCCATCAATGAATTAAGAAGTAAAGGAACAGAAATAACAGAAGAAGAAGAAATTGCCGCTAAAGCGGGAATACTATTACATGATGTTGGTCATGGCCCTTTTTCTCATGCATTGGAGAATGAATTGGTACAAGTGCAACATGAAGATATCAGTCTGCAAATAATGCAAGCGATGAATGAAGATTTGCAGGGAAGATTAAAAATGGCCATTGAAATTTTTACCAATCAATATCCGAAAAAATTTCTGCATCAACTTATCAGTGGACAGGTTGATGTTGATCGCATGGATTATTTAACCAGAGACAGTTTTTTTACCGGTGTAAGTGAAGGTGTGATTGGTTATGACAGGATTTTAAAAATGCTGGTAGTTCATAACAATGAATTGATGGTGGAAGAAAAAGGCATTTACAGTATTGAAAAATTCTTGGTGGCAAGGCGGCAAATGTATTGGCAAGTGTATCTGCATAAAACTGTTCTATCTGCCGAAAAAATGCTCGTGAATATTTTAAAAAGAGTTAGAGAAATAAGTAAACATGGAATAGAAGGTTTAACAACAGGTGGCGCAACAGATTTCTTTTTATATCATTTTGACGGAAAAATGAACAGAGAAACATTAGACAGGTTTTGTGAATTAGATGATATTGATTTTTCTTTTGCTGTGAAACGATGGAGTAATCATCCTGATTTTGTATTAAGTGAATTATGCAAAAGATTATTAAATCGCCAATTATTAAAAATACATCTGCAGGCAGAGCCGTTTAATGAAAAAGAAGTACAGGAGAAATTAATAGCTGCCGCTCATCAATTAAGCATCTCACCGAAAGACGCTGAATACTTTGTTTTTACCGGAGAAGCCAATAATACGATGTATAAAACCGAAGACGAAAGGATCAATATTTTGTTTAAAGACGGCATGGTGAAAGATATTTCAGCCATTGACAATCCTTTGATACATCAAACTATTTCGGCTCCCGTTAAAAAATTTTATATTTGTTCGCTCAATTAGCTTGCAGGTAACCGTTCATGAAAATAATTAGGCTCGTGAACTTAAAATTAATTTATGCAATTTACTGCCGCTCAAATAGCTTTACTCATCCAAGGAAAAACAGAAGGTGATGCATCTGTAGCTGTTTCTTCTTTTGGTAAAATTGAAGAAGCACAGGAAGGAGAATTGGCTTTTCTTGCCAATCCGAAATATGAAGAATATTTGTACACTACCAAAGCATCAATTGTATTGGTGAATGAAGATCTTGAGTTAAAAGAAAATATTTCTGCCACATTAATCCGTGTTCCTGATGCTTATTCTGCCTTTGCTACATTACTTACAAAATATCAGGAAATTGCCACACAACAATTAAGCGGTATTCAGCAACCCAGTTATATTTCGCAGTCTGCAAAATTAGGTGAAAATATTTTTGTTGCAGCTTTCAGTTACATTGGAGAAAATGTTAAGATTGGCAACAATGTAAAATTATTTGCCGGAGTTTTTGTGGGAGATAATGTTAGCATTGATGACAATACAATTTTACAACCGGGTGTAAAAATTTATCATAATTGTATTCTCGGAAAAAATGTAACCATTCATGCAGGTACAGTAGTCGGAAGCGATGGTTTTGGTTTTGCTCCATTAGCTGATGGTTCTTTCAAAAAAATACCTCAGATAGGAAATGTAATTATTGAAGATTTTGTTGAAATAGGTTCTAATACAACTATTGATCGTGCAACGATGGGTTCAACAATTATAAAAGCAGGAGCCAAATTGGATAACCTGATTCAAATTGCTCATAACGTTGAAGTGGGCAATAATACAGTAATTGCTGCGCAGGCCGGAGTTAGCGGCAGCACTAAATTAGGAACGAATGTGATGATTGGCGGACAAGCAGGCATCGTTGGTCATATCAGTATTGCAGATGGAAGTAAAATCAACGCACAAAGTGGTGTTACTAAATCTATCAAATCGAATAATACAACCGTAACAGGAACTCCTGCTTATGATTATACAGCAGCACTCCGCAGTCAGGCATCAGGACGTAATCTCCCTGAATTAGAGAAAAAAGTATTGGAATTAGAAAAGTTGGTGCATCAATTATTAGCTGAAAGGGTAACGAATGCTGAATAAACATTCTTTCAACTATTTTTGCCGAATAATCCTTTGAAAGTACAAGTGTGTCACGAAAGGATTCCTTTGGAATTACGCAACAACAATTTGGAAAATTGAAGCAGCTCATATCATAAATTACAAATAAACAAGAATGGACAGCAATTTTAATCCCGATAAACAACATACGCTTGGAACTGCCATCAATATTAGCGGAACCGGATTACACACTGGTGTATTAGTGGATATGACTTTAAGGCCCGCTAACCCGGGTTTTGGCATTCAGTTCCAGAGAATTGATCTACCGAATCAACCATTGATCAAAGCCGATTGTGATCTGGTAACTGATACTTCACGCGGAACAACATTACAAGTTGGTGATGCCAAAGTAAGTACCGTTGAACATGTATTGGCTGCAATGGTTGGAATGGGCGTTGATAATGTTTTGATTGAATTAAACGGACCAGAAGTTCCGATCATTGACGGCAGCTCAGAACCTTTTGTTGAATTAATTGAAGAGGCCGGTGTACTGGAACAGGAGGCTTCTAAAGCCTGGTACAGCTTGGATGAAAATATTTATCATTACGATGAAAGCAAGCGTGTGGAAATGGTTGCGTTGCCAGCAGTGGATTATCAGATAACTACACTAATAGATTTTAACAGCCCGGTTTTAGGAACACAACATGCAGGTTTAAAAACCATTAAAGATTTTAAAGCAGAAATTGCTCCTTGTCGAACCTTTTGTTTTTTGCATGAGTTGGAAATGTTGTTGGATCATGATTTGATAAAAGGTGGTGATATTAATAATGCAATTGTAGTAGTTGATAAGCCTGTTACAAATGAAGAAATGACGAGGTTAGCAAAAGCATTTAAACGCGATAAGATCGAAGTAAAAACAGAAGGCTATTTGAATAACCTGGAATTACGCTTCCCAAATGAACCTGCCAGACATAAATTATTGGATGTGATTGGTGATCTCGCATTGATAGGTTATCCCATTAAAGCAAGGATTATCGCTAATAGACCGGGACACAGTACCAATATTGAATTTGCTAAAAAAATCAAACAGTACATCAAAAAGAATAAGCACATGAAAGATGTGCCTGTGTACGATCCTACCATACCGCCTGTTTTCAATCTTGAAAAGATTGAAAAAACCTTACCGCACCGTTTTCCTTTTTTATTAGTTGATAAAATAACCGAATTAACAGATAATTATATTATCGGGATTAAAAATGTAACTTTTAATGAGTGGTTTTTTCAAGGGCATTTTCCAAATAATCCAGTTATGCCCGGTGTATTACAGATAGAAGCTTTGGCTCAAACAGGCGGAATTCTTTGTATCAATGCCATGCATGAAGGGCAGTACGATACCTATTTTTTAAAGATCGATAATTGCAAATTCAAACAGAAAGTGATACCCGGTGATACCATGATTCTGAAAATGGAGCTGATTTCTCCTATCAGAAGAGGTATTTGCGAAATGAAAGGAACCGTTTATGTAGGCGGCAAGGTTGCCACCGAAGCCAATTTAGTGGCTCAAGTTGTAAGGAGAACTTAAAGCCTAAAATATCCTTAATAAGTATATTTTTGCAGCGCCGGCTGAAATCTGGCATCTTTTTTATTGCTACTGATGTCTTATGCAAACAACAGTAGCCCCAAAACCAAGAAACAGGATGACCCATCCCTACACGTACATAGATCCTAATGCATGGATTGCGCCAAACGTTAAGATCGATCCTTTTACTGTAATTCATGGCGACGTCCAGATCGGCGAAGGAACATGGATTGGAAGTAATGTAACCATCATGGACGGTACAAGAATCGGCAAGAACTGCCGTGTATTTCCGGGCGCTGTATTAGGAGCCATTCCACAGGACTTAAAATTCAATGGAGAAAAGACAACAGTAGTAATTGGAGATAATACAACCATTCGTGAATTCGTTACCATCAATCGTGGTACTGACGATCGCGGAAAAACCAAAGTAGGTAATAATTGTTTGATCATGGCTTACAGCCACATTGCCCACGATTGCATCATTGGCAATAATTGTGTTTTAAGCAATAATGCAACTTTAGCAGGGCATGTTACAGTTGACGATTGGGCATGGATCGCTGGTGTGAGCGCAGTGCATCAATTTGTACACATTGGTCAGCACGCTTATATTGCCGGAGGAAGTTTGGTGAGTAAAGATGTTCCTCCTTATATCAAAGCCGTACGTAATCCTTTAAGTTACGGAGGTGTGAACAGTGTTGGATTAAAACGACGTGGTTTTGAATTGGAAAGCATTAACTGTATTCATGATATTTACCGTATCATTTTTAATAAAGGATTAAACACTACACAGGCACTCGAATTTATTGAAGAAGAATTACCAGCCAGTGATGAAAGAGACGAAATCGTAACTTTTATTCGCGAAAGTGTTCGTGGTATCATCAAACGTTCCACCAAAGGCAGCGGAGAAGAAGAATAATATTCTGCCTACCTAAAAATTATTTTTTTGTATGACGATCCAACTCACTGATGCCGGCAAAAGATTTAACCGGGATTGGATATTTCGTCATGTTACTTATAATTTTTACGGAGGAAAATCTTATGCCATTACCGGCCCAAACGGAAGTGGCAAAAGCACTTTACTGCAAGCCATTGCAGGAAGTATGAATATGAGTGAAGGAATTTGTGAATCGCTGATTGCTGATCGCAAATTAGAAGATGGCGAAATTTACAAATACATTTCAATAGTTGCACCTTATTTGGAAGTGATAGAAGAAATGAGTGCTAAAGAATTTTTATTGTTTCATGCTTCATTCAAACCATTGCTTTCTTCTGTAACGATCGATGAAGTAATACAGATCATCGGATTGGAAAAAGCTGCTGATAAACAAATACGTTATTATTCTTCAGGCATGAAACAAAGAGTGAAGCTGGCACAGGCCATTTTTTCTGATGCGCCGGTTTTGCTATTGGATGAACCTTGTACCAATTTGGATAAAACAGGATACGATCTATATCATCAACTCATCAATAATTATTGCAGTAATAAATTAATTATTGTAAGTAGTAATGATGAAAAGGAAATGGATTTTTGTGAAGAGAAGATTTCCATCATGGATTATAAATAGCTGCTTTTTTTGTTTCAGTACAAGAGTGCGACGCAACAAAATTTTAATTGAAATACAAAAGCTCGTCAAATAAATCTTCTATCTCCTGCTCGCAATCAACAAATTCAAATCTGTAAACTTCAAATCGAATTTTTGGCTGATATAAAAATCGGTCAATGCGCCTTTAAACAGATAAATGCCTTCGCGTAAATTAAAATTATGCCAAACCATTTCTTCCATGCCTCCTTCGTCGCTGATGGTCAATAATAATGGCATCAACACATTGCTGATGGCCTGACTTGCAGTTCTTGCAAAACCACTTGGGATATTAGGAACACAATAATGGATCACATCATGTTTTACATAAGTTGGTTTTTCATGCGTGGTCAATTCACTTGTTTCGAAACAACCGCCACGATCGATAGCAACATCAATGATGATACTTCCGGGACGCATCGCCGCCACCATTTCTTCAGAAACAACAACAGGTGCACGACCAAATTCATTGCTTAAAGCACCAACTGCAACTTCACAGGTTTTTAATTGTTTTGCTAAAATACGCGGCTCTAAAACGCTTGTCCAGCAACGTTGTCCGAGATTATTCTGTAATTGTTTTAAACGATACACATCATTATCAAACACTTTAACACTTGCACCCAATGCCAATGCATTGCGTGTTGCAAATTCACCTACGATACCTGCGCCAATGATAACCACTTTTGTTGGCGGAATACCGCTGATGCCGCCCAACAACACTCCTTTGCCTTTATTAAAACTGCTGAGATATTGTCCGGCAATCAGCATCAATGCGCTTCCTGCAATCTCACTCATACTGCGAACGATGGGATAAGTGCCGCTGTCATCTTTTAAATTTTCAAAACTCAATGCAGTAATTCTTTTCTCCATCATCGTTGCAACAATTTCTGTTTTCAATGCTGAATGATGAATGGGAGAAATAATGGTTTGATTGAGTTGCAACAAGTTCATATCTTCTTCAACAACGGGTGCACTTTTAACTAAGATGGGTGCTTTGTACACTTCTGCTTTTTCGTATAATATCCTTGCTCCAGCTTCGCTGTAATCTTTATCGGTGTAATTACTTCCTTCGCCTGCTTTATGTTCCACTGCAACACTATGCCCGTTGCTGACCAGCACACCAACAGCTTCAGGAGTTAAAGCGATGCGGTTTTCCTGAAATGCAAATTCTTTTGGAATACCGATATGCAGTTCGGCACCTTTTGCTTTTATATCAAGTGTTTCTTCTAAAGTTTCATAACTGAATGAAGTGGATATAACGGGTTTTGTAAGAGCCATTGTATAAAAGGTTTGAAATTGCTGATTGAAGATTTGTATTTAGTGAAGTTACTTTATTTAAATAATAATTGCGAAGTACATCATTTATCGCTGCTCAACTGTGTACAATCTTCGGGTATTTGCATCTAACAATTCGATGTGAACATTAAAAACATCATCCGGCAAAAGTGAAGCGGCTTTTTCGGGCCATTCAATGAAACACAAATTTTTGCTGAACAAAGCATCTTCAATCCCTGCCTGAATGGCTTCTTCCTCATCCTTCAAACGATACCAGTCCATGTGAAAGATGCTGCCAGAAAAAGGGCTTTGATATTCGTTGATAATGGCAAATGTGGGGCTGCTGATGCTGTCTTTCACTCCCAACAATTCGCATAAAGCATGGATGAAAGTGGTTTTACCTGCACCCATGGGCGCATGAAAAGCCCAAATTTTATTTTGCTTTCCTTCCTTCCATAAAAGTTTAGCAACCTGATTGATCTGTCCCAGTTCGAAAATTGCATCCATGCGGCAAAGATATTTCTATGATGGTAAGATGAGAATTTTATTAGTTGGTAAATTTGTGAGGAAAGTCATTGCTATTTGTCAGAAGATGATACATTTTTGAGCAAATTGTAAAGTTGCAGAAAAATCAATCATACAAGTGTGTGATGGAACGATACAAAGTAGCGATACGTTTGCCGGCCTCATAAAAATAATTGAATCATGGAGAAAGTTAATTTAAAAGTAGAAGGGATGAGCTGCACCAATTGTGCATTGACGATCGACAAATATCTGAAGAGCGAAGGCTTGCAAAATGTGAAAGTGAATTTTATTGGCGGCGATGTAAGTTTTGAAATGAACGGAAACATCACACAGCAAAAAATAGAGAAAGGGATTAATTCATTAGGATATCATGTGCACCATGAGCATGGAGAACATGACCATCATGGTCATGACCACAGCGGAGGTTCTCTGCCTTTTAAAAATCATTTGCAACGTTTCTGGTTCTGTATCATTTTCACTGCACCATTGATGCTGCACATGTTGCCCGGCGTTCATATTCATGTATTGATGAATCCGTATGTTCAATTGGCATTAACGATTCCAGTTTATATTGTTGGTATGGATTTTTTTGGCAGAAGTGCGATCAAAAGTTTATTATCAGGCATTCCCAACATGAATGTGTTGATCGCTTTAGGATCAAGCGCTGCATTCGGTTACAGCCTCTACGGCTTATTCGTGAACAATAGCAGTAATTATTTATTCTTTGAAACAGCCTGTACCACTATCACATTAGTTTATTTAGGAAATTGGATGGAAGATGCCTCAATTGAGAAAACACAAGCGGCATTAAAAAGTTTAGCGAAGAGTCAGAAAGTGATGGCGAATATGATCGCATTTGATGATCAGCATCAAGAACAAATTTTTCAGGTTGAAAGTACAGCATTACATGTTGGGGACTTAATATTGATCCGCAATGGCGAACATGTTCCGATGGATTCAAAAATATTATGGGGCGAAGCTAATGTGAATGAAGCCATCATTACCGGAGAAAGCGTTCCTGTTGAAAAGAAAATAAAAGATCAGCTCATTGGTGGAAGTATTTTAGAAAACGGCACTGTAAAAGCGCAGGTAACTGCAGTTGGTGAAGACACAGTTCTTTCTAATATTTTAAAATTGGTAAAAGAAGCTCAAACTGAAAAACCACCTATGCAACAAATGGCTGACAAGATCAGCGCCATATTTGTTCCAACAGTGGTAAGCATTGCATTACTAACATTAGCAGTCAATTATTTTTTTGTTGACAAAAGTTTTGGAGACAGCTTATTAAGAAGTATAGCAGTTTTGGTTATTTCTTGTCCTTGCGCCATGGGTTTGGCTACGCCGGCCGCTGTGGCAGTGGGTTTGGGACGAGCAGCAAAGAATGGGATCTTATTTAAAAATGCAAGAAGTCTTGAAATCTTCAAAGACATTAAACAAGTTGTATTCGATAAAACAGGAACACTTACAACAGGAAAATTTGCGATTGAAAATTTTAAATCAGAAATAATTGATGATGATTTTAAACGAATTGCTTACTCACTCGAAAAATATTCCAATCATCCTGTTTCGAAAGCCATTACTAATGAATGGAAAATAAAAGATGAAATTCACTGGGCTTCTGTTGAAGAAGTGAAAGGCTTAGGTATCAAATCCAAAGACAAAGAAGGCAATGAATATTTTGCAGGTTCATATTCTATCGCAACTTCTTTCACAAAAGATGATGCACACAATATTTATATCATTCGCAATAATGAATTAATAGGATGGATAGATGTTGCAGATGAAATAAGACCCGAAGCAAAACAGGTGATCAATTTATTGAAATCAAAAAATATAAAAACGATTTTATTGAGTGGCGACAGAAAAGATAAATCACAGAAAGTTGGGGATTATCTTGGCATTGATGAAGTGGTAGCAGAACAAACACCCGAACAAAAATTAGAAAAGATAGGAGCATACACAGCAATAGCGCCAACTGCTATGGTGGGAGATGGTATCAACGATGCCCCTGCATTAGCAAAAGCGACTGTTGGTATTTCATTAAGCGATGCATCGCAAGTTGCCATGCAAAGTGCACAGGTTGTTTTAATGAATCACGGTTTAAAACACATGCCGTTGGCTTTGGGATTAGGCAAACATACCTACCTCACCATCAAAGGAAATTTATTCTGGGCATTCGCTTATAATATTGTGGCCATTCCCGTTGCTGCAATGGGATTTTTAAGTCCGACATTCGGCGCGTTAATTATGGGATTGAGTGATGTGGTACTTGCCATTAATTCTCTTTCGCTGAATTTTAAGAAAGTGGTTTGATGGGTTGTATCTTCATTTCACAAAATGATCTCAGCAAAACAAACACTTCAAAACTATTGGGGCCA
>CAIVCF010000137.1 GCA_903904335.1 uncultured Chitinophagaceae bacterium
TATTGCCGTCATTGTTTACATCAACCGGTAATACAAAATTCCACCAGCCTTTTTTATCGGTTAACTCTTTTTTGGTGAATGAATTTTTATTATTGATGAAAGCGGTGATGCCGCCCCATTCGCAACAAACGATCAGATCTTTTTGTCCGTCTTTATTGATATCAAACCATAATGCCTGTGTTACCATTCCGATATTGCCGAGTTCTTTAGAATATTTTTCTGTAACATCAATGAACTTTCCTGTTCCGTCATTTTGTAATAAATAAGATCGTGGTGTTTTGCCATATTCCCATGGAACAGATCTTCCTCCAATGAAGAGATCAACAAAACCATCGCCGTTAAAATCTAAAGGAACAACGCAGGACTGTGTTACAAAAATATCACCGAAAGCATTTTCTAATTTTTTAAAGTTTGCTTTACCGTCATTCAGATACACTCGCGGTTTTAAATGTTCATCCTGTCCGTAATATTCATTGCCGCCGGTTGCAATGACAAGATCGAGATTGCCATCATTGTTTACATCTATAAATTGCGCATCCACATCTTCCATCATGCTGTCCAACAACATCAATGGTTGTTTGGTTTGAATGAACTTTCCATTGGGTTGTTGCAGGAAGATGGCGTTATGAAAAGTTTTTGATGAGCCGATGAACACATCTTCCAATCCATCATGGTTGATATCCGCAACAGCTAATGCAGGCCCTTCTGTTGAAACCATGTGCGGAATCAGGAATTCACGATTGAATTCTATAAAAGGATTTTCATGATGCACATAATTCAATCCCGTTTGCGCAGTGATCTCTTCCATTGGCTTTGTCTCGTTTTTCCAATGTGAAGTGATCTTTCCGTAATCAAATTTTGGTAACCCTTTTTGATACGTGAATGAAATATGTGATTCCTTATTTGAAAGTGAGATGGATTGAAAAGAATTATCAGGCCAGATCAAAAATGCTGAATCAACTTTTGTATTGACCAATCCTATATGCAATGGTATTTCCATACTTGACTGAAAGCCTCTTGCAGGATTTTTTTCATAGGTCCTGATTCCATTGTTTGCAAACAGTACAACCTTTGCGCCAATCGCATTAATATTATTTGCTGCTCCTTTTAATTTAATTTCTACAAAAGGTTTATCTTTTTTATCGTTGCTTTTATTTTCATAAACCATCACGGCATCATCTATATTATTTACTACCACATCGAGATCGCCGTCATTATCCAGATCGGCATATACTGCACCGTTTGAAAATGTTGGTTTGTCATTACTGATCGATGCACCTGCATCTTCAAAAGATAAATTGCCTTTATTCAGGAAAAATTTATTAGGGATTTTTATTTCAGGGAATTTATTCACCAAGGCCATATCCTTTTCATCCATTTTATCTTCCCGCAATTTTTGCTGTATCTCTTCATTAGAAACAAAATTCACGTAATCCATATCGTTCATTCGTTTCGGAATGCCGTTGGAAATAAAAAGATCTTTCAATCCGTCATTATCAAAATCCATCCACAATGGTGCCCAACTCCAATCGGTCGCATATACGCCTGAATACAATCCCACTTCACTGAACATACCGTTCTTCCTGTTGTATTGCAGATTATTTCGGGTATACTGATAACTATATCCCACTGAAATTTTATGATAAAAAATATCATATTCATCTTCACCCAATGAGCGTTTTAACATGTACGGATCTGATGGAAGCATATCCATTGAAATAATTTCAGGATAACCATCATTGTTCACATCGGCAACATCAACACCCATGGAGAACTGACTCGTGTGCATCATTCGCTTACTGCTTTCTTCTGTAAATGTTCCGTTATGCTGATTAATGTATAAATAATCATTCTCATGAAAATCATTGCCGATATACAAATCCGGCCAGCCATCTAAATTAATATCCGCCACTGCAATGCCCAATCCGTAACTGATGGCTGAACTGTTGATCTTGCTTTCTTTTGTTACATCTGTAAAATGATTATTACCATCGTTGCGAAACATTCTGTCGCCCGACAATTCATTATAGGTTCCTAAAAAATTATCACGGGGTGCAAATGTCCCATTTTGATGAACAGAATGATTCAATAAAAACATATCGAGATCACCATCACCATCATAATCAAAGAAAACAGCCTGCGTGCTAAAGCCTGAAAAATCCAAACCATATTGCGCAGCTTCATCCTCATAATAAGGAACACCATTTTTGATTCCTTTACAGATCAGCAATTGATTTTTTCCATGAAGCATTTCATAATTTCCAACCTTGCAAATATAAATATCTAATAAGCCGTCATTATTGATGTCGATCACCGAAACACCGGTACTCCATCCTTTGTCCTGCGGTATTTTTGCATCAACCGTAACATCTTTGAATTTTAAATTGCCTTCATTCAAATAGAGTTTGTTATCTCCCTGATTCGATGCAAAGAACAGATCAATCTTTCCGTCATTATTAAAATCTCCGGCGCCAACACCTGCTCCATTGTAGAAGTACATGTAATGAAACATGTTGAAAGAATCTGTCGGGGTGAGCTTATTGACGAAATTCAATCCTGTTTTATCGGCATCCAATGTTTCAAACAACACAGGCCGATCCGTTTTGTGATTGCTGCATGATGAAATAATACTAACAATAATTATTGTTGTAACTGATCTGATATTTTTTATAAATAAATTCATGAACGCTAATTCAATTTTTTGCCGGATGAAAAACTTTTTTGTAATTGATATAAAACAGGCTCGGTATCATTCTGAAGAAATAAAAAATTCAATCCTTTATTTGACGGAATCACTGCAACATCTCTCACCATGCCTCTTAATTCCAAACCTGAAGCATCTGACGGTAAGAATCTGAAATTCCCTTTGCCATCATTGATGAATACTTCGCCCGGATTGGCATCTAATCTGCCCAACTGCGGTTGAAAATTAAATTCATTGCCGCAAACGATCAGGTCTTTGAATCCGTCGTGATTCAGATCGGTACAAACAATTGATTTTACAGAAGATAATTGTGCCATGGGCGGCAATGGTTGGATTGTAAATTTTCCGTTGCCCTGATTGATTGCGATTATTGAAGAAGCATAATTAATTTGCGTTACAACAGTCTTCTTTAATTGCTCAGGTGTAAACAATTCATCCATAGATTTCTTTGCATATTCGGCATGATGCAGGTTCTGTTTTTTTAATGCGGGTAATTCATCCTGCACATCGCGTTTCATAAAAACGGGTTTATCTTTTCCATCAACCGTTTTACTCATGATCTTATCCATTCTGCCATTCTCATCAAAATCTCCATACCACATTTTGATCGGATTCCTTTCATCGGGCCTTAAATTGAAATTCTCTCCGCGATTGCCCAAGATCAGATCTTCTTTTCCATCACCATTTATATCGGCAGCAGCAACCGTTTGCCACCAACCCGATAATTTGTTCAGATCAGAATTGATCTCAATAAAATGATCTTTTTGAAATTTAAA
>CAIVCF010000138.1 GCA_903904335.1 uncultured Chitinophagaceae bacterium
TATTAATACCCGAAAGGGGCACACAATCACCAAAACAACCGCATTCTTTTATTTTACCACTGAATAAAACATAAGCTGTTAAGAAAGTAAAGAATAAGATCAGCAATAATAAAAACCAACTGAATAATTTAATTCTCCATCCAATAATGATGGCAACACCTGCCAGCACTTCACAAACATTCATCACAACGGAAAAAGATAAAGTATAATTATCGAGAAAATGAAATCCCCATGCCTCAAAGAATTCCAGCATCTTGTAACTCAACCCCAGCGGATCATTCGCTTTGATGAGGCCTGAAAAAATAAACAGCAACCCAACAACCCATCTTATTATCGTCAATACTGTTTTCATGAATCCTTCAACATTTAAAATTCAATATCCAACATCTTTAATGCTTTCCTTCTCCCATTAAAATCAAAGCAAATACAGAATAATTAATGATATCAACATAGTTGGCATCAATACCCTCGCTCATGATCGTCTTGCCATCATTCGATAAGATTTGTTTAATGCGCATCAACTTCATTAATATCAGATCCGTAAAACTTTCCTGACTCATTTCACGCCATGCTTCGCTATAATCATGGTTCTTATCCAACATCGTATTTTTTGAGAACAAAATATATTTATCGTATAAAGAATTAATCTGCTCAACCGGCAAATCTTCAACTTGCGGATTTTGTAATTCCAATTGAATCAGTCCGATCACCGCATAATTAATGATGCCTTTAAATTCCGATTCAATATCATCTCCCACTTTCTGTGTCTTCAGATCCTGAATGGTTCGGATGCGTAACGCTTTAATAAATATCTGATCCACAACAGAAATAGTTCGCAGCACACGCCATGCTGTTCCGTAATCTTTTGTTTTTTTAATGAACACCTCTTTGCAGGTCTTCACTGCATCATCGTACTGTTGATTCGTATTGCTCATTTTTATTTTGTTACCGGCTTTTGAAAATTATTAAGCTGTTGTTGTGCCTGCCTGACGGTAGGAAGGTCACTCACTTATACTCCATGGCTTTTTGCAGCGGAGTAACTTCAACATTCTGATTATCTTTGAACGCATCGCAAGATAATTCAAACTCAACAATGTTCACACTCAACTGCAAAGGAAGATTATTGGTAATTGATTCGCCCATTGTAATGGGCATTATCAATACAACACCCGATTCGTTTTACAGCGGCAGCCGTAAATCCAAGGTGGATGAAGCTTTGCAAACAGCAGCGCAAATGCTGAATGACGGTGCAGCCATTCTCGACATAGGCGGACAAAGCACCAGGCCCGGCAGCGAACAAATCAGTGCAGCTGAAGAATTAAAAAGGGTCATTCCGATAATTGAGGCAATCCATAAAGAGTTCCCTGAATCATTTATTTCAATTGATACCTATCATGCAACAGTTGCAGAACATGCTGTTGAAGCCGGCGCTTCCATTGTTAACGATATCAGCGGGGGAATGATGGATGAAAATATGTTAGCTACTGTTGCAAATTTAAAAGTCCCATTTGTTTGCATGCATATCAAAGGAACACCGCAAAACATGCAGCTGCAGGCTGTTTATGAAAACGTAACAAAAGAAGTGCTTGATTTTTTTATTCATCAAACAGAAAAATGCAGGTTAGCAGGGATACATGATGTGATCATTGATCCCGGATTTGGATTTGGTAAAACGATTGCACATAATTTTACTTTACTCAAAGAACTTAATGTTTTTAAAATGCTTCAAAAACCCTTACTGTTGGGCATTTCAAGAAAATCGTTGATTTATAAAATTTTGGGAATAACAGCTGAAGAAGCATTGAACGGAACAACTGTTTTAAACACCATCGGTTTATTAAAAGGCGCAAATATTTTAAGGGTACATGATGTTAAAGAAGCAATGGAAACTATTAAACTTGTTTCCTCCTATCAGCAATAAAAAAGTCCCGCTTTTAAAGCAGGACTCTCTATTTTTTATGCTATACTTTTATTTTACTGGTGAGGTGCTGTAGGCATTGGTGGTGCTGTTTGCGCTGGCGCAGCAGTAACATCAGCAATTTCAATTTCAAAGATCAAATTTGAAAAAGGAGGAATAACGGGTGGATTTCCCTGAATACCGTAAGCCAATAAAGAAGGAATAAATAATTTCCCTTTACCGCCTTTGCCGAAAAATTTCAATCCTTCTTCCCAACCCGGAATAACGCCATGTCTTCCAATAACAACAGGATATGGGTTTTTATTCTGGGCAGCAGCTCCCATATTTGAATCAAATACTTTTCCGTCAACAGTATACCCTTTATAATAAACAGAAACCTGTTTTCCGGTATCTGCTTTAGGGTCTATTCCTGCATTTTCAACTTCAACTAAAACACCACCCGGGCTTTTCTGAGTTTTGATGTTTTTGTCTTTTGTATATTTTTCCAATGCAGTAATTTCTTTTTGCTTTTCATTTTCAATTTCTTTTTGATAATCCGCATTTACTTCCTGTTCGCTGGTAAATACTTTTATCACATCAAACTTACCTTTAATCGTTCCTTTCTTGGTAAAAATATTGTTGTATTCCGGTATCATTCCCATTTTCTTCAATGTGTCGATACTTAATACAAACTCAACCTTATCTCCTGCTGCACAAAGAGGAAGCAGTTCAGGGAAACTGTATTTTGCAGCTCTCGCAGTATCCACCATCAAATAAGCAGGGATATGATCGTAGGTAGAATTTAAAACCGAATCTTTCGTTCCGATTGAAAACCTGATATTCATTTTTACAAACTGACCTTGTTTCAGTTTTTCCTTACCGCCACCAGGGGTGATCTTATAAGTAAGTCCTGACTTTGTTTTCTCGTACTGGCTGCAGCTTGCTAACAAA
>CAIVCF010000139.1 GCA_903904335.1 uncultured Chitinophagaceae bacterium
AATCTCTTCCTTCAGATCATTCCACCTCCATTATTTCATCGCCGTATTGCTCATCTAATGCACGATAAACATATCGGCTTCGCCGCAGCATTTATATTAACCAATTGATTTTAAATGGAAATGGACAGTAACAGATCTGTTCCAGGGTAGTGTAGAATTAAAAGAGAAGCACCAGTAGGAAATAATAAACAGTAGGAGTAAATTTGTAAGGAATTGCAACTGCAATCAGCATCAAATACTATGCGAAAAATCTACCTCCCGAGTAGTTATCAACATCGAATCTTCGCCAGCAAAAAAGGTGGTCACTTTGCTTCGGTTTAGCCTGGTCACTTTCATCGGTCTTTGCACCCAGGTCTCAGATTTCAAAATCTCAGGCTTTGACAGCGATACATACAAACAAACACTTAACTATTTGTATTCACAAAAATTGTTTCCCAAAAAACAATCACTTAATGGAATACCAACAGAATGGGTAATGCTTGAAACTTATAAAGGCAAAGTCTATGTTTACACACCTTGCGACTTTTATTATCACTATAAAGTAAAAATAACCGATTCAACTTTCATAGATTGGACTGGAGAAGGGCCTGAAGCAACATATATTCAAAAATTTCGCAAAATTGATTCTTCCACTTTTTACTTTCTTTTAAAATCACAATTCTTTAGCAGCAGGCAATTAACAATTAAGTATATTAATAAAGAAAAAGGAATAGCAATTTTTCGAAGTAAATTTTACAACTTACTTTCAAATAAATCAGAAGAAAGATACCAATTGATGGGAGATGTTAAAAAGATTAGAAATATCCCTTTGCTCGTAAATTATTGTGACTATCAGAAAGAAAGTGAGCTTGACTTTGATCAAGTAAATTATGCTACTAAATTTAATAATAAAAAATAGGTATGCGCACAACAACAGCTTGGCAAAAGTTTCGCTGACGAATTTCGCCCATCAACAGTAGGAATTCTGATACAGCTTCAGTAATTTGGCTTGAGCTAAGCGGTTCACGCCGAAGCGTGATGGCCAAGTTGCGATAAAATATATTTCTCAATCTTTGGCAAGCCCTGGACCTTAGTAGTATATACAAGGAATGGATACATTTAAACCTACATACAATGACAAAAATTTCCTTATTCGCTTCCTATCTTTTATTAGGCTTATTGATTTTTAGTAGCTGCAATAACGCCAACAATTCCAAGCCAGCTACTTCAGAAGAACTTTCGCAAATGAACAGGGATTTTGCGAAAGCCATTAATAACAAAGATGCAGTTGCCGCCGCCAGCCTGTACACAGATGATGCCATGGAACTCCCGCCCAACGAAGCACCTATTTCGGGAAGGGATAAAATTCAAAAATATTGGCAATCTGCCATTGATGCCGGAACTTTCAATGTTTCTGTTGCCACCACGGCAACAGGTAGTAATGGCGACTTAGGATATGAAGTGGGGCGTTATGAATTGAGCATAAAAGATTCTACCGGAAAAGTTACCACAGAGCATGGAAAATATCTTGAACTGCTCAAGCGTGACAAAGACGGGAAATGGAAATCCACACACGGGATTTGGAATGTTGACACACTTGCTTTGAAATAAGCGAAAAAATTAATCCCTTTAATGCCCAATATGAAATTAGTTTATTTGCTTTTCATCACTGCCTGCCTGTTTTCCTGTAATGGTAAAAAACCACCTGTTCAAAACGACAATACCCAGATACATTACCAATTGGTTGCCGGCTGGCCCCAACTGAGCAAAGGCTATCCACTCAGCCAGCCAACAGGTATTGGTATTGATACAAACGATCACATATTTGTTTTTCACAGAGCAGGAAGGAAATGGACTACGCCATTCCCAGACTCTCTTATTTCACAAAATACAGTTTTGGAGCTTGACAAGGAATCTGGCAAGATCATCAATGCCTGGGGTGCAAACTATTTCATTATGCCGCATGGGTTGACGGTTGACAAACAGAATAATATCTGGTTAACAGATGTAGGCCTGCACCAGATTTTCAAATTTAGTCATGATGGAAAATTGCTTATGAAATTAGGTGTGGCAAAAGTGCCTGGTAATGATTCTTTGCATTTTAATCTTCCAACCGATATTGCTGTAGGAGATGATGGTTGTTTTTATGTGAGTGATGGATATGGAAATAGCCGGGTGGTCAAATTTTCTTCAGCAGGAAAATATATAAAAACCTGGGGTACATTCGGTAGTAAGCCTGGAGAATTC
>CAIVCF010000140.1 GCA_903904335.1 uncultured Chitinophagaceae bacterium
GAATTTTATAATTTATTTTGCTGTTATAATGCTTATTTTGCAAAGCACTCAATGCTACTATATGAAAAGATTGATTTACGGATTATTAATTATTGTTGTTATTTGTGTTGCCGGTATTTATATTTTTATTCCTGCCAGAATAACCGTATCAACTGTAAGATATGTTAAGGCATATCATAATACAGTTCTCAAATTTCAAACAGATAAAACAATTATGAATCATTGGTTTCAATCTGTTTCCGGCAAAACAAAAAATGGCTATCAATACAAAGGTTTCACCTACAACATTGAAACAACCATTTCGAATATCACGGAGTTCACTGTAAAATCAAATCAACTCGAAGTAAAAGGGAATTTGATCTCTTTAAATATTTACCTTGATTCTTCTGCCATACAATTCGTAACAAATATAGAAGCAGGATTGAATCCGTTCGATCGTATCAGCAGATACAGGGAAGCCATTCAGTTAAAACAGAGTATGGCAGGGTTGATGGATCAGCTCAAAATATTTTTAGATTCCTCTGCAAATATGTATGGCATTACGGTTAAAGAAACTCAATTAAAAGATTCGGTATTGATCACCACCAAGATACTGACTGCGAAATATCCAACTGTTGAAGAAATTTACACGCAGGTAAAAAAATTATCGGATTACGCATCTTCCAAAAATGCAGGCATTAACAATTCCCCCATGCTGTTTGTAAACAAGATCGACGATACACATTATGAATCTATGATTGGCATCCCCATTAATAAAGTAATCGAGCAAACAAATGATATGCGCATAAAACGCATGCCGTATAAAGGGAATATTTTTGTTACCGAAATCAAGGGAGGACCCTCTGTTATTCAAAAAAGTTTTGAGCAATTAAATACATATTTATTAGATTCAAAAAGAGTAAGCCCCGCCATCCCTTTTGAAATGATGATCACTGATCGTTCTAAAGAGACAGATACAACAAAATGGATAACCAGGTGGTATTATCCGGTGATGTAATCATTTATTTGATTTAAAGCGAATGATGATGGTGCTGTCATTGTTCTTAGCTAGGATAAGTCCAGGTTGATGATTAATGTTGATTGACTTAATATGCCTCACCTGCCCTTTTATCTCCAGCGCGTTGATATTCTCAGTTACAAATTTTCCATTGCCTTTATTGATCAGTAAAGTGCCGTAGTCTGCGTCGTATCTTCCCATCTGGATATTATTGTCGTAATAATTTCCGGCTATCAAAATATCAGGAAGATTATCTCCGTTCGCATCAACCACTATAGCATCGCGTAAAGAACTTAACTGCGCTTCCCATGGCAAGGCTTCAGTGGTAAAATTCAAGTTTCCGTGATTGATCAATACCGCATTTGAAAAATAATTGGCTGTAAGCAGTTGTGCATTTTGCAATTTCTCTTTCGAAAAGATTTGTTCCAAAGTTGATTTCGCAAAATCATCTGCATATAAAAATTTCTTTTTAATAACAGGCATTTGTTTTTGCAATTCATCCTTATTGGCAAAAGGAATTTCTTTCCCATTAAGATAATAAGTCAATATTTGTTCTTTCTTGCCGTTATCATCAAAGTCATTATAATATAAACGGACCGGTTCTTTATCAGTTGCATGCAATCTTGAATTCAAGCCGAGGTTACCTGCGATCAGATCGATATTGCCGTCATTGTTTACATCAACCGGTAATACAAAATTCCACCAACCTTTTTTGTCGGTTAACTCTTTTTTGGTGAATGAATTTTTATTATTGATGAACGCAGTGATACCTCCCCATTCGCAACAAACGATCAGATCTTTTTGCCCATCCTTATTTATATCAAACCACAATGCCTGTGTTACCATTCCGATATTGCCGAGTTCTTTAGAATATTTTTCTGTAACATCAATAAACTTTCCTGTTCCGTCATTTTGTAATAAATAAGATCGTGGTATTTTGCCATATTCCCATGGAACAGATCTTCCTCCAATGAAGAGATCAACAAAACCATCGCCGTTAAAATC
>CAIVCF010000141.1 GCA_903904335.1 uncultured Chitinophagaceae bacterium
ATTCGTCATAGCATTTTCTTTTTGCATCCGCCTTTCTGCAGGTGATGATTTTTGCGGTGTTCGTAATTTTTCATTTCAGGATGGTGAATATATTTCTTTCATAATTTTTTATTCTGTCATCGGTATTTATGTGAATGCAGGATCTGCAAATTTTACTGCTTCTTTGGAAAAATTAAATAATAAAGCAGTGTATCATGTAGTCGGAGTTGGTAGTTCAAATCCTAACTACGATTGGATATTTAAAGTCCGTGACAGATATGAATCTTTTTTTGATACAGGGCATTTGCAGCCAATGAAATTCATTCGTAATGTGGATGAAGGCGGATACAAAACCTTAGAGAACGTAACCTTCAATCAGGAAACCAATAATGCAGTAACTGAAAAAGGCACTTTTAAAGTGCCTAATTGCGTGCAGGATGTGATCAGTTCCATTTATTATGCACGGAATATTGATTTCAATAAATTAAAGCCAGACGACAGGATTCCTTTTAATATGTTCTTAGATAATCAGGTGTATAATTTATATATCCGTTATATCGGCAAAGAAGAAATTAAAACAAAATACGGAAGATTTCATGCTATTAAGATCGCTCCTTTGTTAGTGAAAGGGACCATATTTTCCGGCGGTGAAAAAATGACGGTATGGGTTAGTGATGATGAGAACCATATCCCTTTGCGCATCGAAAGTCCAATAACAGTTGGTTCTGTAAAAGTAGATATGATGCAGTATAAAAACCTGCGCTATCCCTTAAGTTCACTGATGATTGTACGTTGATCAAATATCTTTTAGCCTGAAAGTTTCTTTTTGTCTGATCCCTCTTTCTGTTTGATGCAGATTACAACATTCATTCACCGGATCGTGTTCGAAGAATAAAATGTAATCATTCTTCAATGCCTCCGTAAGGAAAGATTTTTTTTCATTCATTGTTGTTAATGGGAACATATCATAACCCATCACATAAGGCATGGGAATATGATATACCGATGGCAACAGATCTGCCATATAAACAATTGTTTTGCTATTGTAATTTATTTTCGGCAACATCATAGCTGCTGTATGTCCATTTACAAATAAAAGAGAAATGTTTTCAGAGAATTTCGTTTCAAATTTGAATTTTTTTGGAATTTCTATACTCGTTATGCCATCTATTTTTTTTGCCTTTTCTTTTAGTCTTTCTAAAGGATGTTCAATAAATTTTAATTGTCCGCTTTCTTGTATCGGCAAAATATTTTCTTTTAAGAAAGATGCTTTCTCTCTATCATTAGGGTTTGTTGCAGATTCCCAATGTTGTTTATTGCTCCAGTAAGTTGCATTTTTAAATGCAGGGACTAATTTATCATCAACTCTATCAATACTTCCGCCGCAATGGTCAAAGTGAAGATGGGTAAGGATCACATCGGTTATATCATCTTTACTGAAACCTGCTTTTTTCAATGATGAATCAAGTGTATGTTCTCCATGCAAATAATAATGACCGAAAAATTTTGCATCCTGTTTATTGCCAACACCATTATCGATCAATATTAATTTATTACCGTCTTCGATCAAGAAGCAACGCATGGCCCAGTTGCATAAATTATTTTCATCAGCAGGATTTAATTTATTCCAAATGCTTTTAGGAACAACACCAAACATCGCACCACCATCCAATTTAAAATATTCTGTTTCTATGCTGTACAGTTTCATGCTGCAACAATTTTATCTTTTTTCATATCAACAAATAACAGAAGAATCAATCCGATGATAAAAAATACCATCAATGTTAATACCGAATTCCTCATGCCACCTAAGAATTCTCCCACCGAACCGAATACCAATGTTCCGATCACGGTGCCCATCTTATCACACACGTCAAAAAAACTGAAATAAGAAGCGGTGTCTTTTGTTTCAGGCAGCAATTTGGAATAGGTAGAACGGCTCATAGATTGAATGCCGCCCATCACCATTCCTACACAAAATGCAATGATGTAAAATTGAGTGGTAGTGGTAACTTTCGATGCAAAAAAACAAATGGCGATCCAAATAATAATCAAAACACTCAGAGTAAAAATATTATTTGTTTTGTCGGATAATTTTGCAAATAAAGTAGCGCCTAAGATCGCAACAACCTGAATAATTAAAACCGTAACAATTAATTCTGTCGATCCCATCTTTAATTCATCCGATGCGAAGTAAGTGGCAAGATACATTACTGTCATTACGCCCATATTAAAAAAGAAAAAGGCACGTAAAAAGCGACTTAATTGCGGATTGTCTTTTAATTGATTCCAAACTTTTTTCAGTTCATGAAAACCATTTGTGATGATATTATGTTGTAAATCCTGTTCCGATGGCTTGGATGGCGGTAGCCATTTAAAAGTAATTTGAGCAAAGCCTGCCCACCAAATTCCAACAGCTACAAATGATAATCGAACAGGCAGATCTCCCCACCCCAAGTTCATTTTATCATTCAGCATAATGAAAATCAAGCACAAAATCATTAAAATAACACTGCCAATATAACCCAATGAAAATCCCTTGGCACTCACATCATCCTGATCTTTTTCATCTGCAATTTCGGGTAAGTAAGAATTATAAAATACGATACTGCCGCACCATCCGACTGATGCAATGATGGAAGCTACAATTCCCCATGAAACATTTTCTTTGGTAAAGAAAATCATACTGCAACATGCCATTGCGCCCATGTAACAAAAGAATTTCATAAAACTTTTTTTGTTGCCTTTATAATCTGCAATAGAAGAAAGGATAGGAGATAAAACTGCCATTAACAAAATGGAGAATGAAATGGCATAAGAAGCCAATGCTGCTCTATCGTAGGTTCTTCCGATGAATTGCACTTGTGGCGGTGCAATCGCCGTGTAATATGCCGGGAAAATGGCAGATGTAATGATCAATGAATAGGCGCTATTGGCCCAATCGTACATGGCCCATGCATTGATAACTTTCTTTGAAGCAGTTGGCATAAATAAATGTTAGATGAAAAATTTTAAATGTTAAAACCGCTATTCCTGAACACTAATTTATCATTTAACATTCAACATTTGCTATAAATTATTTTATGATTCCTTGTTGTATTAAAATCAATACAGTGATACCCACAACAATTCTGTACCAACCAAAGATCTTGAAGCCATGTTTTTGTAAATAAGTGATAAAGAATTTTACTGCTAATAATGCAACAATAAATGCAACAACATTGCCTAACCCTAATAATAGTAAATTGTGTTTGTCCTTTAATATTTCAGGATGTGTGGTGAATGTTTTTAATAATTTATAACCTGTTGCAGCAGCCATGGTAGGCACAGCTAAGAAGAAAGAAAATTCAGCAGCAGCACTTCTTGTTAATTTTTGTTGCATACCGCCTATAATGCTGGCTGCACTGCGGCTTACACCTGGAACCATGGCCAAACATTGCCAGATACCGATGATAAAACCATTTGTATAAGTGATGTCTTTTTCTTCGGTAATGGTATGCTGTGTAAATAATTTATCAACGAATAAAAGAATGATACCGCCCACCAATAAACTGATAGCAACAGTTGTTGGACTTTCCAACAGGGCATCTATTTTTTCTGATAATAATTTCCCGAGTATCAAAGCAGGGATCACTGCGATGATCAATTTGATGTAGAAATGCCATTTAGAAAAATCAAAAAACTTCTTCCAATATAAAACAACAACAGAAAGGATGGCACCTAATTGAATGGCTATCTCAAATAATTTCACGAAATCATCTTTTTCTATTCCCATCAATGAACTGGTGATGATCATGTGGCCCGTAGATGAAACCGGTAAAAACTCTGTAAGCCCTTCTACAATGGCTATGATGATTGTTTGCAATGTATCCATAAAATTCAGTTAGTGGTTTGAATGATAAAGAAACAAAAAAAGCGGTGAAATACACCGCTGATAAAATTATCTCTTTATAAAATGACTTTATTCCGTTGTTTTCGATTTCTTAAAGATGGCATATACTTCCACCAGCAAACCTAATATGATCAATATCGGTGCAATGGTAATGCGGGTTGTGCTGTACACCACATTATAATCAAACACTTTCGGATCCTGATTTTTGCCACCGCTCATTAAGAACATGCCCAGAGCAATGATCACTGCCCCAATGGCCATCCACACATAATTCTCTTTGCCGAATAAAGCATCTGCTTTTTTTTGATTTTTATCGCTCATAATTCAAATTTTGAGGACTGCAATATAGGGAAAGTCAATAGTCAATGGTCAATAATTGATGGAAATAAATCTTAAAATTGGGTTGTTTGGTCTACCGTCCACCTCTATGGTCCATTTACTAATACAAATCATCCAATTTCATCTTCAGATACTTCCGTACACTTCGGTGTGTGCTGAAAACTGAGATTCCAACACCCACAACGATCATCCCGCCAAAAAGTATCAGGTTCAAAGTAATATCATGTATCAGTTTTAATTGAGGGACCTGATTTTCTAACCAGGTTATCATAATAAATAATAATACTATCGAAATGCCTGCGCTGATCAATCCGTTAATGATGGCTTTGATATCCATCGGCTTAGTGATAAAACCTCTGGTGGCACCCACCATCTGCATGGTCTTGATCAGGAAACGGTTGCTGAACATAGCTAAACGGATAGTATTGTCAATACTGAACATCACGATCATACAAAGAATGATAGCTACTACCAAAAATGCCAGACCGAATTTAGAAGCTTTATCATTTACATTGTTCACAAGATCAACAGGATATTTTAATTCGGTGATCTGGTTGCCATAAATACTCATGATGTTGGCAGATATCTTATTTAAACTGTCCCTGTTCACATAATCGGCCTTGGCAAAGAAATCAATGCTCTCGGGTAAAGGATTTGCGTCTAATATCTTTGCCCAGTCTTCGTTATTATCTTTATTCCATATTTGTCTGGCGCTTTCTTTATTTATATACTGAACATCCTTTGCGTATGGCTGATGTGCAATGTATTTTTGTATCTGACCGATCGTGTCCTTATTCGCTGTGCGTAAAAATGCCTGCAGTTTGATGTCTTC
>CAIVCF010000142.1 GCA_903904335.1 uncultured Chitinophagaceae bacterium
CCTTACGCTTAAATTCAAGTGCAACTGATTCTTTATTTAAAGACGACGTTGACAGATATTTTCAATTCGCAAATGCAGTGGGATGGAAAACAATGTTTGGTATTAATGTGGGCACAGGCAGCCTTACACAGGCATCTTCAGAAGCTTCCTATGTTACACAATCTGCCAGCAATAATCTGCTCTATTTTGAATTAGGCAATGAACCGGATATTTATCATTCTAACGGTCTACGACCATCCACTTATTCAGTAAGTGATTATGAAACAGATTTCAATCATTTCTATCAGAGTATTATTACAACTACTCCATCTTCACAAATTTCAGGACCTACGAGTGCTTACAATACCAACGGTTTCACTATTCCATTTGCCAATAATGAACATGCCAATATTAAATTATTAACGCAACATTATTATGCAATGGGACCTGCAGGAGATACTTCCGTAACCATAACACGGTTACTGATGAATGATGCCATGCTTACGAATAATGCGACTTTGCTGAACAATACTGCACAGAGCTATCATATTAATTATCGAATAGCTGAATGCAATTCTGTATACAATGGCGGGCAAAACGGGGTCAGTAATACATTGGCTTCAGCCTTATGGGGTGCTGATTACATGTTTACATTAGCATCATTAGGCTGTAATGGTGTCAATTTTCATGGAGGCGGTTCGGGGCCTTACACGCCTATCGCATTCAGTAATAATATTTTTACTGCAAGGCCGCTTTATTATGGCATGCTTGCATTTAAAATTGCCTCACAAGGAACATTTATACAAAACAGTTTCACGCCGGCAACAAATATCAATTGCAAGATCTATAGCGTATTGGGAAATGACGGAAATTATTATATCACGGTTATTAATAAAGATATTACCAATCAGGCATTCATTAAAATTACCGGTTTGCCGATCAGTCATACCAACCAGATCATTCGCTTAAATGCAGCTTCGGTAAATTCTACAGACAGTATCAAATTAGGCAACAGCATGGTGGATGCAAATGGTAATTGGTCAAACAGTAGTACGGAAACAGCAGGAACAGATAATACAAGTTATCAGCTTAGAGTGCCTGCTTCAAGTGTTGCCATTATCATAGTTAATAAATAACTTCGTTTTATATGACCCGTGTTTATAATCAGAAAATGTTATTACATCCGGTTTTTATTTTATTGGTTATTTTATTTCCTGTTTTTTTCTCTGCTGAAGTATCGGCATCAAATAATTTTTACAAGGATTCTTTACCATTTAAAAACGGGGATTTGAATGAATTTAAAGAATGGCGTGATGATCATGGTGATCTTATTAATGCACATGATGGTGGAATAATTGTAGTGAATGGAATATACTATTGGTATGGCCTTGCATTAAGACCATTCGGTCAGGATAAAGGAGAAAATAATGGGGCAGCTACTGCTACCGGTATTACATTATACAGTTCGCAAGATCTTCATCAGTGGAAATATGAAGGGATCATATTATCAACATCAAATGATACCACTAATCCTTTACGCTCACCCATGAGATTGGAAAGACCCAAAATGGTATATAATAAAAAGACAAATAAATTTGTTTTATGGTTTCACTATGTTGGCTATCCCGGCAATCATGGTCAGAATGTTGGATTTGCAGATGCAGGTGTGGCTGTTGCTGATAAAATAACAGGGCCTTTTACATATCTTGGTCACCATAGACCTATTGATGATTTTGGAGCCGTAAAGGACTGTACTCTATTTATGGACAATGATACTACTGCTTATTTTATTTATGATCATACGTTACATTTTTACTATCTTGGGGGTCCAGACTTTATTGTTGGGCCAGATGCGCCAGCAGAAAAACGCAATATTTTAGGTGTGATTGAGAAAGTTGGTATGCCGATTGCA
>CAIVCF010000143.1 GCA_903904335.1 uncultured Chitinophagaceae bacterium
CATCGTTATACAGATACTTATACATGCAGTGGCTATCCGTTTATTAATAACAGATCACCACGCCATGAATAAAATTCAGGTTTCATTTTTTCAATTGCACGATTCATGGCTCGTGATGACGGTACCAGATTGTGGTGACAGCACCAGACGCCCTTGTCATCTTGGCGCATACTCCTTATATACTCCTTATATAAAGCGTATATGATCCTTGTCCAACTATACCTTGATATAGATCTCCTGCTATTGTTGGTCGCCGACCAACGATGATTTGTATATTAAGCCTGTTGGTCAGCGACCAACAGGAGCCATGTTATATACTTCATGATCATCTTATACCTTGATATAGATCTTTTTCTTATCCAGCACATAGACGATGGACCAATAAAAAATGATCATGATGAGGGCATAGACCAATGACCCCACACGAAGATCTGATGCGATGTCTTTACAAATATGCTGGTAGAACCATCCGAATGGGGAAGTATAAATGGGTTTACCATTGGAATTGAAACCTTCTGTAATTCTGATCAATCCTAATAAACGTGGTAAGAATCCGCTCAATACAAAAATGAATAAAGGATTTTTCCCAAACACATCGAAGAACTTGCTCCATGCACCTTTCACTTCCTTGAATTCGATAAGATAGATCAATGACGCAAGCGTGATAGTGGCCAATCCTGTTGTATAAATGGCATAACTGCTGGTCCATATTTTTTTGTTGATGGGGAATACCATATCCCAGCAATAACCGGCGAAGACCAATACGATACCCGCCACAAAAAGATTGGACAGCATCTCATAATTCTTTCCTTTTTGCTGAATGTATTGCCCGACGAAATATCCGAACACCACTTGCACAATAGCTGCAAATGTGCTGGCCAATCCTTCGGGATCGAAAGGAACGCCTTCGCCTTTATAGACATGTGCCACACCAAAGAGATTGATATCAACTGATGTTCCGAAATAACCGGATAAGCTGAATGGGTCTGCAGGGTTTCCCAACAGCAAACAAAGCAGCCAATAACTTAATAATAAGATGCAACTGAAAACATAAGCACCCTTTGTCTTGAAAAAATATACGATTAGTGAAGCAAATAAATAACACAATGCAATTCTCTGCAACACACCCATGCAACGGATACCTGATACAGCGCCGTCTCTGGTGGCCCAGGTCCAGCCCTTTACTGCCAGATCACCTTTTGAACCGTACATCACGAAGGGGCTCCAGTTGAGGAATATACCAATGGCAAAGATCAATATCGCTCTTTTAAAAACTTTTTTTAAGAAATAAGCCGTTCCTTCTTTTTCAAACCGTGGCATCACGAAGGACATGGCATTACCTACCGCAAACAAAAAGAACGGAAATACAAGATCAGTGGGTGTGCAACCATGCCAGGTAGCATGTTCGAGCGGCGAAAAAATATGTTCCCAACTGCCGGGATTATTGACCATGATCATCAGGGCAACAGTGGCACCGCGGAATACATCTAAGGAATAATAACGTTGGTTCATAAGGCAGATTTGAAGGATGAAGATAAGAAGAAAGTCTTTGGGAGTTGGTCTTTGGTCTTTAGTGGCTGCCGTTGTTGGTCGCTGACCAACAACTGTGTCAAGGAAAAAATGTAGTTTTATCATATGAATTCAGCATTGAAAAAACCGGTTTTCAATAAGCGCATTTTTTGGGATGTGAATTTTGAAACATTGGATTATGACAAGAAAGCCGGCTTTGTAATAGAACGTGTTTTTGAACGGGGTGATGTGGAAGATATCCGCAATTGCAGGCGGTATTACGGTGATGAAAAAATCAAACAATCTTTAACAAATGCCAAATGGCTTCAGCTCTCTACTATTTGTTTGGCAACAGCATTGTTCAATAATGAATTAACAGATTATACATGCTACAATACAGCACAGTTGAACCCCACACATTGGATGTACTAAAAGAATTGATGCTGATCCCTGAACTGAAAAATTTTAATTTGGTGGGAGGCACTGCACTTTCACTGTATTATGGACACAGAAGATCAATAGACATTGATCTTTTCTCCACAACTGAATTCAATAATGAATCTATCATTACACTTTTGGAAGAAAGATTCCCGGGATTTGTTTACAGGAATACCCATAATCCCATTGGCCTATTCGGGTCTATTGATGGGATCAAGGTTGATTTTGTAAAACATCATCATTATACATTACTTGAAGATATTGTTATGGAAGATGGGATCAGACTGCTTAGTAAGCCCGATATCATCGCTATGAAAATTGCCGCTATCCTCAGAAGAGCAGTGAAAAAGGATTTTTGGGATATTGCTGAATTGCTGCAGCATTATTCAGTAGAGGAATTCATTCGGTTTTATACAAAGAAATATCCCAATCAACAACTACTGATCTCAATTCCTCATGCGCTTATTTATTTTATCGATGCCGAAGAAAGCGAAGAGCCGGTAAGTTTGAAAGGACAAACATGGAATTCTGTGAAGAAATTGATTCAGCAAAAGGTGAATGATTATTTGAAGTAATGCTGCCGTTGTTGCGTCGCCTGACCAACAGCAAAAATGATTTTTTTATGCCACGAATGCACGAATGATTGATTGACGCGAATGCGTGAATGAATGCCACAAATGAAGGAATGCAAGAAAATGGATGGGCACGGATTTTTGTCTGCCGTTGTTGCGTCGCCTGGCCAACAGCAATAATGATTTTTTATGCCACGAATGCACGAATGATTGATTGACGCGAATGCGTGAATGAATGCCACGAATACAGGAATAGAAGAAGAAGTATTGAACACGTATGATAAGAATGTGCATGGATTTTTGTCTGCCGTTGTTGTGTCGCCTGACCAACAACAATTTCGATTATTTATGCCACGAATGCAAGAATGGAAGAAAAGCGAAGCTTTTAAACTTAGTTGTCTTTGTGTCTTCGTGGCAAGAATATTTTCTCGCCTACACAAGCTCTTGAGTTTGGTTTAAGTTAAAATGCATTTGGAATGCTCTATGAACTAACCTGAATTTACCCATAAAGCAGGATTAAGTCAGGTATAAGCTACCTTTAAAAGGGTAGCTTATAGGTGGCTTATAGGTAGTTTATCGGTAGCTTATACCCGGCTTATTTAAGAAACCAAATGGATTCTATATTGGGTACATTTATATAACAAGTCAGCATCAATTTATCAGGGATTACGTGCTCTATGCGTTGTCGTTATAGCGAAGCATGTAACTGGATGTCTATTAATGGACAGATCACCACGCAATGAGTCAATTCACGTTTCATTTTTTCAGCTATGCGCTGCATTGCTCGTGATGACGATACTCCGTCGGCTTACGTTATAGCGAGCATGTGCCGAGAAGAATATCTATAAAAAGCTGTTGTACATGCGTGGCTATCTGTTCAATTTATAGACAGATCACTACGCATGACAGAATTCGGGTTTCATTTTTTCAATTGTACGGTGTATGGCTCGTGATGACGATACTCCGTCGGCTTACGTCATAGCGAGCATGTAACGAGAAGAATATCTATAAAAAGCTGTTGTACATGCGTGGCTATCTGTTCAATTTATAGATAGATCACCACGCCATGACTGGATTCGGGTTTCAATTTTTCAATTGTACGGTGCATGGCTCGTGATGACGGTGTTACTGTGGCTATCTGTTCAATATACAGACAGATCACCACGCCATGAATGGACTCAGGTTTCATTTTTTCAATTGTACGGTGCATGGCTCGTAATGACGATACTCCCTTGAACCACGCCATGATTCATTTTTCGTTTCAATGATCAACACCTAACTAATGGCTGACGTTACTAAATTGGGCTGAGGTTGCTGTTCCGCGTCGGCCAAAAAAGGAAAGAAATTCTAACTGAAAAGTATAAGCACAAGGAGGTATTTATTCCAATAATCTGTTGCATTGAAAAATCAGGTTTTATAACCGATATTTAATTGAAACAGATGAGCATGAAACCTATAAATCCTTATATTTGAAGTTCTGAAATCGAAATGCGCACATTGGTATTTTAGATGATCCCTACCCCCCTGACGCTGTGAAATGAATATTTTACCATGTGATTATGGAAAAAGTAACTTGTTTTAGTTTATTATATCTCGTTTAAGGTGTAACTTTTGGTGAAAACCGGGGGATATACCTTATTTTTTTGGTTCCCTTTAAGCTCAACCTGTGAGTGAGATTGCGGAGCTGTTTCTGGGAGTAAGGTCTTTTGGAATTGGTTTGTGGAGAAGTCTTTAGGTGTTGGTCTTTGGTCTTTGGGGAGGAAGGCTTCGGTTCAGGTTTCTTGCTAAAGACTAATGACCAAAGACTTACTAAGAGCATGTTGGACCGCGACCAACATGGGCATTCGTTGCGTTTTTGCGCCGCTGCCCCGAAGGGGTCCTTCGGGCGAGAAACCCTTCTTCGTTTCAGCCTTAGCAATTGGGTGGAAAAAACTTCATAACTTTGAGTATGCAGTTACAAGTTGATATAGAATTTGACCAATTGGTAAAGATCGTAAAGGGCTTGCCAGAAGGTAAACTGCGGCGCTTAAAAGCTGAAATTGAAAATGAAGCAAAAACAGCAAAAGCAAAGAATAATTTAAGGGCGCTTCTTTTAAATGGACCTGTTGCTACAAGAAAGCAATTAGACACTATTGAAAATAACAGGAAAGCGATCAATCAATGGCGGACAAAGTAATTTTACTTGACACTTCTATCCTCATAGACTATTATCGAAAAACAAATAAAGCCAATGCCGCTTGGGTTGTTCTTATTGATCAGGGTTTTGAATTTGTTATTTCAACCATTACAAAATACGAATTATATGCAGGTGCTACACAAAACCAAATTGGATTTTGGGACAGCATCATGGCAACCATTTCCATTATCCCATTTGATGAAAACTGTGTTGACAAAGCAATAAATATAAATACAGCGCTCAAACGGAAAAGAAAACAAATAGACCTCGCCGACCTTTTTATTGCAGCAACTGCTGTAGCCCATCATTTAGCTATTGCGACTTTGAACAAAAAGCATTTTGACCGAATTGACGAACTTATCATTATTGAATAAGGCTTTTAAGAATGTTCTTACTAAAGACTAATACCTAAAGACCAAAGACTTTCCTTCTACGCTGAAGCTTCGGTGGACAAGTAAAAAAATAATTATGAAAATAGGAATCATTGGCTTAGGTTATGTTGGATTACCATTAGCTTGTTTATTTGCTAAAAAATATTCGGTTATCGGTTTTGATATTAGTGAAACAAAAGTTAAGCTACTGAAAAACCATGTTGATTATACTGATGATCTGGGACCGGAAGCATTGCAGCAAGACTCACTTCATTTTACAAACGATGCGAATGACCTGAAAGGATGTAAGGTTATTATTGTTGCGGTGCCAACAGATATTGACCAACAGAATCAGCCCGATCTGTTTCCATTGAGAACTGTTTCGTCAACCATCGGAAAGATATTAGAAAAGGGGATGACCATTGTTTATGAATCGACTGTCTATCCCGGATTGACAGAAGAGATTTGCATTCCCATTTTAGAAAAAGAAAGTGGTTTGATCTGGAAAAAAGATTTTCATGTAGGGTATTCACCGGAGAGAATTAATCCGGGCGATAAAAAAAGGCCGTTGCATAAAATTTTGAAAATTGTTTCAGGTGATACAGAAGAAACATTGTCCCTCTTATCTGAATTATATGGGTCAGTCATTGAAGCAGGTATTTACCGGGCACCCGATATTAAAACAGCCGAAGCGGCCAAAGTGATCGAGAATGCACAACGCGATCTGAATATTGCTTTCATGAATGAGCTGGCGGTTATTTTCGACAGGATGCATATTGATACCAGAGAAGTGATCAAAGCCGCTGCCACCAAATGGAATTTCTTACCATTTGAACCGGGATTGGTGGGTGGACATTGTATTGGTGTGGATCCTTATTATCTCACATTCAAAGCAGAACAATTGGGCTATTCACCGCAGGTGATACATTCAGGCAGGCATCTGAACAATGATATGGGAAAATTCATTGCGGAGAAGATGGTGAAGCTCCTGATCCAACAGGAAAAAGTGATTGCAAAATGTACGGTATTGATTTTGGGTTGTGCCTTTAAAGAAAATGTGGGGGATACAAGAAATTCAAAAGTGTTTGATATTTTAAAAGGATTGACGGACTATCATATCAGTGTTGATTTTGTTGATCCGCATGTGGATGCGGCAGCATTACAACAAAAAGGATATCATGTTTCCGGCGAGATCAATGCAGATAAAAAATACGATGCAGTGGTATTGGCGGTAAAGCATGATGCATTTAAAAAATACAGTCCTGCGTTTTTACAAACCATTTCTGTTTCAGGCGCATTGAATTTATTTGATGTGAAAGCGTTTTATGATAGGGAGGAAGCGGTTGAGATCAGTAGATTTTATTGGAGATTGTAAGAGGAAAGTCTTTAGGTATTAGTCTTTGGTCTTTGGCAATGAAAACAGATCACCACGCCATGACGAATTAGGGTTTCAATTTTTCAGCATTACGATACATGGCTCGTGATGACGACATTTAGAAGGTCTTTAGGAGTTGGTCTTTAGGGAAGAAGGCTTTTAAAAAAGTCTTTAGCTGTTGGTCTTTAGTCTTTAGGGAAGAAGGTCTTTAGTAAAGCAGATACTTAGAATGTTCTTACTAAAGACTAATAGCTAAAGACCAAAGACCTTCCTTATTCAATTTATACGTATCTTTATTTTATAAAAGCACGTGTCATGATCACAAAATTAACATTGACCATCGAAGATAAAGTGGTTCATTCTGCTAAAAAGTATGCGCATAGAAAAGGGAAAAGCTTGTCGCACCTGGTGGAGAATTATTTAAAGTCTATCAGTGCCAAAGAATGCGGCGCGCCGATTGTTTCAGCAAAAGTTTCAAGTCTGAAAGGAGTGCTACAATTACCGGATGATTTTAACTATAAAACGGAATTGGGAAAATCGATTGCTGCAAAATACAGCCGCTAACTTCAAAGTCATTAAGTTAAGGACTACGATGTCATGTTGAGGCTCTCGAAACATGATTTTAAAGCGAACATTCTATTCATCACCCTTCGAGAACCTCATGGTGACAATCCTTAACTTAATGACATTACACATAAACCCCTTAAACCCGGAAATTAGTTCGGCCAAGCTCTGAAGGGGGGTAGATGGTATAGTGTTAAAAGGCTAATGTATTGTTTGAATAACAAAGTTATTTTATGTACACAAAATGAAGCATCTCTTTTTAGATACCAATGTGATCATTGATTTTCTGGCTGACCGAAAACCATTCTCTGATAAAGCAGCACTGATCTTTGATCAGGCAGTTGCAGGTAAACTGAAGATCTACATATCAGCCGTTTCTTATAATAATATTTACTATATCCTGCGGCAATCATTTTCCAATAACGATACGATCAAATTATTGAATCAACTGAATGAAATGACTGAGATCGCTGATGTAACAAAAGCGATCATCAAACAGGCATTGAGATCTGAATTCAAAGATTTTGAAGATGCGATCCAATATCATTGTGCATTGAGTTTGTCTAAACTGGATATGATCATTACCAAAGATACGAAAGACTATAAAAAAAGTGCAGTTCCTGTTATGAACCCGCAGGAGGCAGTGGTTTTTCTGGAAGAAGTTCTTTAGGTGTTGGTTAGCAAAGAAGTTTTTAGGTGTTGGTCTTTGGTAAAGAAGACTTTTAGAATGTGCCTACTAAAGACCACTCCTAAAGACCAAAGACAATAAAAAATGAAAGTTTCCATCATCACAGCCACCTACAACAGTGCCGCAACAGTGGCTGATTCCATTCGATCCGTTCAGCAGCAATCGTATCAAAATATAGAGCACATTATTATTGATGGTGTTTCTAAAGATGATACACTTTCAATTGTTCATGCGATGCATCAGGGTACCATTGTTTCTGAAAAAGATAAAGGCATTTATGATGCCATGAATAAAGGGATTGCGATCGCTGACGGAGAGATCATCGGCATACTGAATTCGGATGATTATTATGCGGATGACCGTATCATCGAAAAAGTGGTCAATTTATTTGCAAGCACAGATTGTGATGCGGTGTATGGTGATCTTCTGTATATTGACAATATTGATCGATTAAAGATCAAAAGAAAATGGATCGCGGGCAAGCACAACAAACAATCATTTTTATTTGGATGGATGCCACCACATCCTACTTTTTTTGTCGAAGTTGTTTAAACTTTTTGAGATGGTGATAAAATAAAAGATAACTCCCTGTAGTTAAAGATTTGAACAAAAAATAACAACGGTGGGAGTTATCAGTGAAAACAAAGTTATGGAATACATTGTTCCGTTTTTAAGTGTAGGTAAAAGAGGTTTTAAGAGTA
>CAIVCF010000144.1 GCA_903904335.1 uncultured Chitinophagaceae bacterium
CTGCGAAATCGTTGCTCTTATAAATTCTTTTATAAATCAAATTCTGTTTATCAATCGAATAACTACCTTTTATTGTAAGGTCTCCTGATTTAGAAATTAAAAATTCAGACGATAAATTCGAATTAATTAATTTGGTAATTAAATCAAAAACTTCTGTTTTCGATTGACCTGTTAAATGTATCGTTACAAACGAAGTAATTATTATCAGGAAAAACTTTTTCATCTTTATACTTTTAAACATAGTTACAAAAAGGATTTTGAAAGTTATCATACTTCTTGCCATCTTTTCTGCCTGCTTTTGGTCAAAATCGTGAAAAAGGAGGATAAAAGAAAGATAAACTAATCTCTTAGAGATTGAAATGACATTGAGTATCAATGGATACGAAGGGAGAGAAAATTATTTGGACGACTGTTAATCAGAGGGTCTCTGGTTCAAGTCCAGATTCGGGAGCTAAAAGACTGATAATCAATCGATTACAGTCTTTTTTTATGCCTAGGTACCTCACTTTCTCTCTTAATTAGGTACCAAAATCGGGACCATTTTTCATTTTTATCGGGACCATTGATTTTCCTCTGAAACCCTACTCAGATAAGGCTCTTAATTATTAGCCTAAACAATTATTTATCATCATCCCTCAAAACTGCATTATTATGTCAAAGAATAATATCACTATACTTATTGTAATAATCAAGTCTAAAATAAATCGTAATGGACGAGCTCCATTATACATAAGAGTATCTCAGAATTATCAAAGGAAAACTATCTCTACAGGATATAATGTAGACCCAAAGAAATGGGATAAAGCAAAGATGAAAGTAAAAGGAAATGACGAAGAAGCAAATGCTATTAATGAATACCTACAACAAACAAAAAGTAAACTTGTAAGCCTTTATAACGATATGCTTAAACAAGGGGATTTTCATCTTGATAAGTTAGTAGATAGATTTTTCGGAAGAGATTATTCTCCCATGACCTTAATGGAGCTCGTTAAATATCACAATGAGGACTTTAAGAAGCGTATAGGGATCGATTACAGCTTCTCTACTTATGAGAAGTATGATATTCTCAGAAAGAAATTAGAAGCCTTCCTGCCCTTTAAATATGGCAAACAGGATATACGCTTAAGGGACCTTACTATCCAATTTGCAGTTGACTTTGATTACTACCTGAAGAGCCATGATAATAACCAGCACAATACAGTAGTGAAGTATATCATCAATTTAAAGAAGATGATAAATATGGCTGTTACCAATGACTGGATGGTTAAGAGCCCTTTTACCAAGTTCAAAGCATCCTTTAAAGATGTGGAAAGGATTTATTTGTCATTGGAGGAATTAAAGGCTATAGAAAACAAGGAATTTAAAATGGAAAGATTAAGCCTTATTAAAGATATGTTCCTGTTTCAATGTTATACTGGATTAGCATATAGTGATATGGCTAAATTAACCTTGGATGATATTAAATCAGGCATAGATGGAAATAAATGGATAATCATCAACAGAAAGAAAACCGATGTAAGAAGTGCAATACCATTACTTCCTTATCCTTTGATGCTGATAGAAAAGTATAAAGACCATAAAAAGGGGAAATACCTTTTGCCATGTTACAGTATACAGAAATTTAATTCATACTTACAGGAGATAGCAGATCTGTGTGGAATAAATAAGAACCTTACTTCCCATGCAGGTAGGAGAACTTTTGCAACAACTGTGGCATTGGCAAATGGGGTATCTATAGAGACCATTAGTAAGATTCTGGGCCACAGCACAACAAAGATTACACATCAGTATGCAGTAGTAACTGATTTGAAGGTTAGTCAGGAAATGGGAATATTAAAAGGTAAAATGAATAAAGGAGCAGTATAAATCGCTCCTTTATTAAATTACCTATTAATTTTATTGTAAAATACAATAATCTGAACTTATGACAGAGACACCAGGCCATATTGTTCTTAAAAGAAAAGATGGATACATACAATTGGGATACAATTACTATCTACCAACAGAGAATGTTCAAGGAAATAATATAATAAAACAGGCAAGGCTATTTAGAATTGAAGAATATAAAAAAGAGGAAAAGATTTTATATTTAAAAAATGACGGAGATGCTAATGAGCACCTTTTTGAGCAATCTGCAATATTAATTAACAATTGGCTAATTGAAAATGAGCCAGTGAAAATAGTAATTAAAAATAGTTATAGGGAAGCAATAATAGACTGGTCAAGACCACCCGAAGTGACTTTCCAGAGACCCAATTTGGTAGAATTAATTAGAAAACCTGAAACATTTACTGAACAACTTAATGTTGATATATGCGATTCGAATTTTGAAGATGGGCTTATACGCTGCAAGGTCTATAGCAAGAAAATGAAAATGGAAATTGAAGTAAATGTTGAAAATAGTTTTATCGCTAAATCTTTTGACTCTGTTAAGGATTATTTCAAAAAAGTTTTAAAAAAACCATTTGATATTGAAATAACTATTACACACGAAGGAAAGAACATTCTCAGTCAATCTGTAAAATCGGAGACGATAAAATCTATCGACGCTTCGGTAATTACAAAAATTGAAGAATTGCAGATTGACGATTTATTTAATGGCTTAGATAACGATGAAATAATTGAACTAAATCAGTTCCCGCCTACAATACTTGAAAAAGCAAAAGAAGAAAATTGGTTATGGGATTATCTTATTCAAGAAAATAAAACAAAACATTATTATCATTTAAGATACCTATCCTCTTTACAAGAAATTGAATTTGATAAACTTAAAATTACAGGCAAGCCCTTGTCTTTTTTATTTGTAATAAAAAGTAGCAATAGTCTTTTTCTAGTTTGGGAAACATATGAGACTGAAGAAGCCACATATATCTGGGAAATAAAAGAATCATCAGAATCGGGAAAACGGGAAAGATGCAATGAATTGATCGATATAATAAAGGGGATTCGAAGAAACAAAAAGTTAGAATACATAAGAGAAAATCACAAAGATTTTAAGAGAATTTTTCATCAATATCAATTAGATAAATTTGGATTTGAAACATGGAAAAAGGAGATTAATGAATTTTTAATAAAAGACAGTATTCTGATCATAAAACGGTAAGTATCTAAATACTTCCGCTCAACTGTCATATCGTTTGTGTTTATCGCCATAACAAAATTTAGTTTATTCTATCTAAATTCTGTTACCGAATTATCTGACCTTTACAAGCATGACATCAGTCTTTTAATGATGCACTGTCGCCACTGCCCAGTGGGCACCTTTGGGCAAGAGAAAAGAAATAGAGTATTAATTTTTTATTCCTACTTTTTTGCTTGTCCAAAAAAGTAGCAAAAAAAGACCCCCTAAAATGATAACACCGCATTTTCGGGTGGGTTCCTTGATTTAGCTGTTGTGCTACTGTGACTTCAACAGTAGCACCTTGATGCGTTATCAAAAATGAATGTTATTTTCAATTAGCATGTTTGCAACTTGAAAATGGTTACTTACTATGACATCAGTATTTTAATACTAATCATCGCATTATCCGAAAGGTTGATCGATCGAAATGCTTTGACGGGAAAAGAAGTGCGGGCCGTCTTCTGCAACGTACACACAATCTTCTAATCGAATGCCGAATTCGCCCGGAATGGAAATGGTCGGTTCATCACTGAAACACATGCCCGGAGCGATCAATGTCTTATTTCCTTTTACGAAATTGGTCCATTCATGTCCATCTAATCCGATACCATGTCCTGTTCTATGCGGCAAGCCGGGTAATGCATATCCTTTACTGAATCCGCCTGCTACAATAACTGCTCTTGCAGCAGCATCCACCGTTTCGCAAGCCGCACCAATTTTAATGGCAGCAAAAGCGGCGTCTTGTGCTTTCTTCTCCAGATTCCAAACATCTATTTGTCTTTGTGTTGGCTTGCCCACCACAATGGTTCTGGTGATATCAGATGCATAACCTTCGCAACCGGTGCCGCCGTCCACCATTAAAATATCACCTTCACGGATTGTTTGTGGTGTGATGCTTCCATGCGGCAAAGCGGAATATTTTCCTACCTGTACAGAGGCACCGCCATTGAAACCAAGCTTGCGAAATGCCGCAGAAATATTATTACTTAATTCTGTTTGCGACATGCCCGGATGAATGGTTGCAAACGCAGCTTTGTATGCTTCAATCGTCACATCATTTGCTTTTTGCATCAATGCGATCTCTGCTTTGCTCTTATAGATCCTGCAACCCGCAATAACAGGAATGGCTTCTGTTATTTCAAAACCTGGCGCTTCTTTTTTAACACCATCTGCTATAAAAAAACGAACGCGTTCTTCCATACCGATCCTCTTGTGTTTCACACCGCGATCTTTTACAATGCCCACAATTAATGCATACGGACTTTCGTGTTCTTCCCAACATCTAACTTCATCACCGAAAGAAGGAATGATCAATTCTCTTGCTCTGTCTTCTTCAAACTTAGGACATACATAAGCGATCGATCCTCTGGCAGGGATCACTATTCCGAACGTGCGTTCACTTTGTCCCCAATGCATACCCGTAAAATAAAAACAGGAAGTAGTTCCTTCCATAAAAACAGCATCTAATTTTTCACGCTCCATTAATTGCTGTGCTTTTGCGATACGTTGTTTTCTTTCTTCCACAGAAATGGGAATGATGCCATCCGTAAGCGGTGAGAGATCACGAATGATCTTCGGAAGATCATCATTCATATTTTTTGCTGCATTCGTGTTGCCAAATATTTTATCACTGAATGTGAGCGCTGTTGCAGACAGTGCTGCCAAGCCCAAAAATTTTCTTCTGTTATGTGTCATGCGTTTCGTATTAATGTGTTGAAGATATTGATAAAACAACTATCATCAATTATTTGCGCAGGAACAAATTAAAGGAGCAGGTGTGCAATTGTAAGACTGATTTTTTTATACAGCTATACGGCGCATTCTTCATTTAATACTTTTACCATCTTCTCAAAAAATTCTCCAGCCCTTTCTTTAGTATTGCCGATGCAGAGGATACCGAGTTTGCCGTATTCGGACAGAGCGCCCATGAGATGAAACATGATCCCTTCCTGCTTTATATTGTCGTATAATAATTGGCGATGCTGTACAATTTCCATCAGGTCAAGTGGCGTTAAACCTTTTAATGCATTGCTCTCCACATTATCCGATGCAAAATAAAATTTGCGATCGCCGCCTGCTGTTATAAATGCACCTGTGTCGGCATGATACACGCCATCTGTTAATAATTGTAATAATAAGAAGGGATGTGTAGTGCCGCCTTTTCTTAAATTAATTTCCAGTGCATAATGTTTCCATTCGTTTTCTTCTTTTACTGAAATAAAATCCAAGGAGAATCTTCCCAATGCACCCTGTTCACACAATGCATCTGCCACACGTTTTGTAATAAGAGCGATCTCATAGCAGTATTCTTCGTTTGCCGGAAAATGAGCACCCAGAAAGACCTGCTCATCTTCTCCACCCAATAATTGATCATGTGTGCTGATGATCTCTGATTCGCCCAACGGATCGATCCTGCATTGAACAGAAGGCGATGTTTTATGAAGGCCTTCCATAAATTCTTCGACAATGCCTCCCATCTTTTCAAATTTTTTTATGAATTGCAAAGCATTGCTGTCCCTTGCAATCACTTTCAGCATGGCATGAAATGAAACGCGTATATGTTTTTCTATATCATCTTCATCGTCGAATATCTCGGGATAGGTATACACTGCATTACCATCTCCGCTGAAACCATCTTCTAATTTGATGACCGCTTTTTTTAATTGCGGATTTCCTCTTTTGAGCAAAGTGAGTGCCTGATACAGATCATCTTCCGTTTTCAAATGCTCATAACCCGGCGGAATATGGATACCGCATTGTTTAAATAAGGAACGGCATCCTGATTTTGTTCCGAAATGCAGGAGATCGGGATCACAACCATACACAGGAATGCCTAACCTGACAGCGAGGCTGCGTTCAAAACCGGTAACATTGAAACAGGTCATGTGTGTTGCCGATGTATCATGGATCAATTCTTTGATGCGATGGATCAATCTCGGCCTGTCCAATATTTTTTCTGTCAAGGATCTTACGGAAGTATCATAACAGCTCAGTAAATGCAAACGTTTTCTTGCATCATCAGCCGAATGATCGGGCAGTAAATGAATATAATAATCAACGATCACCGGATCGATGGGAAGACTGCTGATATATATGATACTTGTTTGGGGCATTTGTAACAACATCAATAAGCAAAGCAATCTTTCTTCGTAATAGATATGTCCTCTCAGTTTTAAAAGGATCTCCTGATCTAATGTGAGCGAAGGAATGATGATAATGGTCTTTTTTGCCAAACGGTCGGAAAAAATATTTTCAAATTGTACAGTAAAACTTTGCTGAAGCTGATGGAACAATTTTTTTTCTTCATCAGAACCCGGAAGGGGAAACGCTTGATCAGATACATATTGTTTTTGAGAGAACATGAGAACGGATTACTGATGAACAACAATGTAAAAAATAGCGAAGGGGAAAAGAATGATTTTTATCAGTGATCATAAAAGCAAACGAATGTTGACTACTTCCAAAAGGATTTACGTAAGCAGATAAAACTTCCTTTTCTTTGCAGTTCATTGAGAAATTATGATCGGTAAAATCATTATCATAACGGCACCATCAGGTGCAGGAAAAACATCTATCACGCATTATCTGTTAAAAAAATATCCCAAATTGGCATTTTCCATTTCGGCTGCCACAAGACCGCCGAGGGCTGAAGAAAAGAACGGCGTGGATTATTATTTTATGAGCATCGAAGAATTCAGGCAGAAAATAAAGGAAGACCTTTTTGCCGAATGGGAAATGGTGTATGAGGGAAAATATTACGGCACTTTAAAAAGTGAATTGCAAAGGATCTGGAATGAAGGAAAGATCCCGATGCTGGATATCGATGTGCATGGCGCCGTTCATGTGCAGCAGCAATATCAAAATAATTCTTTATCACTTTTTATAGAACCGCCCAGTGTGGAAGAATTGAAGCATAGATTGGAAAGCCGCGGAACAGAAACAGCCGAAACAATTGCTATCAGGGTGAACAAAGCAAAATATGAAATGTCGTTCAAGCAACATTTTAATTATGCTGTTGTGAATGATGATCTTGAAAAAGCATGTAACGAAACAGAAAAAATCGTTACAGCATTTTTAGGTTGGTAATTTTTTAAAACGGATCACTTATAACACATCACTTATAACTCAATTGCCATGTCATTTCAAAACAAAACTGTTTTTATTACAGGAGCCAGCAGAGGGATCGGTAAAGCCATCGCATTGCGTTTGGCAAAAGAAGGTGCTAATATTGTTATCGCAGCGAAAAGCACGGAAGAAAATCCTAAACTCGGCGGTACCATTTTCAGTGCTGCGGCAGAGATAGAAGCTGTCGGCGGCAAGGCTTTGGCAGTACAAACCGATATTCGTTTTGAAGAACAAATTCAAGCAGCCGTTCAACAGGCAGTTGAAAAATTCGGAGGTATTGATATCGTCATTAATAATGCATCGGCCATTCAATTGACCGGAACAGAACAAACAGAAGCCAAACGTTTTGATCTGATGCAGAGCATCAATGTTCGCGGAACATTTTTAGTGGTAAAAAATTGTGCGCCGTATTTACAAAAAGGAAACAATGCACATATACTTACTTTATCTCCGCCCATTAATCTTGATCCCAAATGGTTAGGTCCGCATGTAGCTTATACCATTACCAAATACAGTATGAGCATGATGGCGATCGGTTGGGCAAAAGAATTCAAAAAAGATAAGATCGCATCCAATGCTTTATGGCCACGCACCACTATTGATACGGCAGCCGTGAGAAATCTATTGGGCGGTGAAGCATTGGCAAAGATGAGCCGTACAGTTGATGTGCTGGCAGATGCCGCTTATTATATTTTATCGAAACCATCTGAAGCATGTACGGGCCATACTTTTATTGATGAAGAAGTCTTTGCAAAAGAAGGTATCACCGATCTGTCGAAATATTCGGTTGTTCCCGGCGGACAATTGTATCAGGATCTGTTTGTATAAATATTTTTAAGATGTAAAAATGATCCGCTATACATAGTGTTAAGTGAAACGTCTCTAAGGATATATCATAAGAATCAGACTTAATCTGATTTTTTATAAAAAGTTCAATCGTTCAACTGCTTTACGTTAATGAATGCAGCAGAGCCGGTCAGAGACCGGCTTTTATTGTACATCTGAAGAGGCGCTGCGCTAAACTCTTCAGATAGCGGGGATATAACGCGCCCTTCTAATTCATTAACAGAAGAAATGAAATTATTGTAAACGTTAATTGGCAGACAAGCAAGTAAGCACTGCTGTATCCTATTAAAATATATGCTATTCTACACTTTAAAAAATAGCCTGATAAATAATGTTATAACGATTGTTATACAAACAGCCTGACTTTTTCTTCTGTAGATATCCATTACCCATATTGCAGGTTCTGTTACTATTATGAAATATGCAGGGAGTTAACAGATACTCAAACGATCCCTCTAAATACCCATACATCATCATTATGTGTGAATGATGCAACTCTTTTTCAAAATTGTATAAGCATTTACTAAACTATTGAATTGAACTTTATGTGGTCACAAAAATAATTTTTTCATCAAAAAAAAAAATAAAATGGGATACCACGAAAACAAAAAATGTATTGACGCTTGCCTTAAATGTGCTGCTATTTGTAATCATTGTGCAGCATCCTGCCTCCAGGAACCCGACCCGAAAATGATGGTGAAATGTATTCAATTGGATATGGAATGCGCAGCTGTTTGCTATGCAGCCGTTCAATTAATGAGCTTGGGTAGTAATAAAGCAGCAGAGCTTTGCCGTATCTGCGCAGCTCTTTGTGAAGACTGTGCCAATGAATGTGCAAAACACAATAATGTTCATTGTAAAGAATGTGTTGAAGCTTGTAGAGACTGTGCTGAAGTATGCAAAAAAATGTAACCGTACTATTTGGCTTAAAAAAAATAAACATGAAAGGATTTAAAGGAAATATTGAGAAAGAAACTTTAGAAAATGAGAATTTCCGGAAAGTGCTCTATACCGGCAAACATCTGCAACTTGTACTCATGAGCCTGAAAGTTGGAGAAGACATTGGGGAAGAAGTTCATTTGAACAATGACCAGTTTTTCCGGTTTGAAAGCGGATCAGGTAAATGTATCATTGATGGGAATGTGTATGCGATTGAAGGAGGTGATGTAATTGTTGTACCTGCCGGTGCAAAACATAATATCATCAACACGAACAGTTCAGAGAAATTCAAAATGTACACCATATACGGTCCACCTAATCATCAGGAAGGAACTATCCGATCAACAAAGGAAGATGCGGTAAAAAATGAAGAGCAATTTGATGGAAAAACAACAGAATAAATTGTACTGATAAAATAGTTCAAACAAGTGAAGTTCGAACTATTTTTTTAATCATACCCATATTAAAAATTAAAGAGAATACAATCCTGTTGATCACAGGAATAGCAAAGAATTTGAGGCGGGAATAATACTTGATTGAAGTGATAAAGCAAAGGCTGACGATCAATTAAAATCAACTCAATTCATGAAAGAAGATTTAGAAACATCAGATATAGTTCAGGAAAAAAAATATTTGGTCTCCTATGAAGTTGATCTGTTTTTTACCGGCTTATACAATGTTTATAAGTTTATCAGACGGTTCTTAAAAGAGTTTTGTTCACTCCCATTTGAGTTTAAGGAGATTATCAATCAATGTTATCAGGTGGGGTATAAATCTTTGGCTTTAATTTCTTTAACCGGATTTATTACCGGTATCGTGTTTACAAAACAATCACGCCCATCCTTAGCAGAATTCGGAGCAAGTTCCTGGCTACCTTCATTAATATCCATCGCTATTATCAGGGCATTGGCTCCATTGGTCACGGCATTAATAGTAGCGGGCAAAGTAGGTTCAAATATAGGAGCTGAATTAGGTTCTATGAAGGTGACCGAGCAAATTGATGCCATGGAAGTGTCCGGTACAAAACCCTTTAAATTTTTGGTGGTGACACGTATTACAGCCATCACTTTAATGCTGCCTGTATTGGTGTGTTATACAGGATTGATCGGGATGCTGGGTTCTTATCTGAATATCCATCAAAATGAATTGATGTAAAATGGTAAGCATTCAGATCTTTGGACAATAAGGGTCATTTTTTTATTTTCTAAACAAAAAAAATTCTTCATCAATATTAGAAGAAAAACTATATGTCTGTGAATGCAGAAATGAATTAATTTACAACACACAAAACAAATACATGCGAAAAGCAAATCATTACATTTTATCAGCAAGTTTTATTTTTATTTCTTTCCTTTCATCAGCTCAAAAAAAAGCAAGCGTTGATCCGATTGATGGTTTTAAATCAGAAGCGATCGGCGATCTGCAAGGAAAGTATGCAGACTATAAAAAAATCGCTTTACAGATCTGGGATTATGCAGAATTAGGATTTAAAGAAGTAAAGAGCACGGCCTTATTGCAGCAAACACTCAGTAGCAGCGGATTTGCAGTGCAGGCAGGTGTTGCAGGCATGCCAACAGCATTTATTGCAACATACGGTTCAGGTAAACCTGTGATCGGAATATTGGCAGAGTTTGATGCATTGCCGGGCTTATCGCAGGAAGCAAGTCCCGAAAAACAATCAGCAGGAAAAAATGCAGGACATGGATGCGGCCATCATTTATTCGGCACCGCATCTGTTGCAACCGCCATCGAATTAAAAAAATTAATGGATGAAGGAAAGATCCATGGCACCATCAAATTATTCGGCACTCCTGCAGAAGAAGGAGGCAGCGGTAAAGTATATATGGTCCGTGATGGATTTTTTAATAATGTAGATGTGGTGGTACATTGGCATCCGGCATCTTCCAATGCTGCATCTTATAGTTCTTCATTAGCAGTGATCTCCGGCAAGTTTCGTTTTCATGGTATCTCTGCACATGCAGCAGCGGCTCCTGATAAAGGTCGTTCTGCTTTAGATGCAGTGGAAGGAATGGATTTTATGGTGAACATGATGCGTGAACATATTCCGCAGGAATCAAGGATTCATTATGTGATCACCAATGGCGGCAAAGCGCCGAATGTAGTTCCTGATTTTGCAGAAGTGTTTTATACAGTTCGTCATCCCAAAAGAGATCAGACACAACAGATCTTTGATCGTGTATTGAATGCAGCCACCGGGGCAACGATGGGAACAGGAACAAGTTTCGATTATGAATTGATCGCAGGCATGTATGAGGTCTTACCAAACAGAGCATTGTCCGAAGCCATGCAAAAAAATATTGAAAAAGTAGGTGGTGTAAATTATACACCGGAGGAAACTGCGTTTGCAAAAAAAATACAAGCAAGTTTTGTTTCAAAACCACCTTCAATCGAATCTGTTGCATCGGTTGAACCATTGGCTGCAAACCCTGATGTATTCTACGCTTCAACAGATGTTGGTGATATCAGCTGGGTAGTGCCTACTGTTGGAATGGGTGCTGCCACTTGGGTTGCAGGAACACCACCACATAGTTGGCAGGCAGTTGCCTGCGGCGGAACAGAGATCGGAACAAAAGGAATGATGGTAGCTGCAAAATCAATGACACTAACGGCTATTGATCTTTTCACCAATAAAGACCTTATTCAAAAAGCGACAGAAGAGTTTAAAAAACTAAGAGGCGAGGATTTTACATATAAATGCATGTTGGGCGACAGAAAACCGGCATTAGATTTTGCACAATAAAATTTTATATTCACTTTATTATTCTATCAATTAATCATTCAACATGAAAGTAAATCGTTCAGTTACATTACTGAGTTGTTTGTTGCTTCTTTGTTTATTTGCACAAGCACAAAAACAAAAAGACAATACTGTTTTGAAAGATGAAGCGATCGCTGATATTCAAAATAAATACGATGACTATAAAAAGATCGCATTGCAGATCTGGGATTATGCTGAAGTAGGTTATAAAGAAGTAAAGAGTTCTGCCTTGCATCAGAAAACATTGACCGACGCAGGATTTTCTGTGAAAGCAGGGATCGCAGATATGCCAACAGCATTTGTTGCTACTTATGGTAGCGGTTCTCCGGTGATTGCGATCCTGGCCGAGTATGATGCATTGCCCGGTTTATCTCAACAGGCTTTTCCTGAAAAAATAACTGCAGGAAAAGATGCCGGTCATGGTTGCGGCCATCATTTATTCGGTACTGCGTCTGTTGCTGCAGGTATTGAAATAAAAAAATTAATGGAAGAAAAAAAATTAAGCGGAACGATCCGTGTGTATGGTTGTCCTGCTGAAGAAGGCGGAAGCGGTAAAGTGTATTTGGTACGCGCCGGATTATTTACAGATGTTGATATAGTGATTCATTGGCACCCCGGTGCTGAAAATGGTGTTACGATGACGAGTGCATTGGCTAATACCTCTGCTAAATTCCGCTTTCACGGCATCTCTGCACATGCAGCAGCAGCACCCGATAAAGGACGTTCTGCATTGGATGCAGTTGAATCGATGGATTATATGGTGAACATGATGCGTGAACATGTTCCGCAGGAAACAAGGATCCATTATGTGATCACCAATGGCGGTAAAGCCCCGAATGTTGTTCCTGATTTTGCAGAAGTATATTATTATGTTCGTCATCCTAACAGAGATATGGTAAAATCTATTTTTGAAAGAGTGGTGAAAGCGGCCAATGGTGCTGCATTGGGAACCGGCACAACAATGGATTATGAGATCATCGGCGGTACACACGATCTGTTATTGAACAGAACTTTGGCCGAAGTGATGCAGAAAGACTTAGAAAAAGTTGGCGGTGTTACTTATACAAATGAAGAATTTGAATTCGGTAAAAAAATTCAGTCAACTTTTACAGTTAAGCCACCGGCAATTGAAACCGCAGCAACCATTAAACCGATAAAAGTTGAAGAAGATGCCGGCGGCGGTTCAACTGATGTTGGCGATGTTAGCTATGCAGCACCAACAGTAGGTTTGCGTGCAGCAACATGGATCCCGGGAACACCTGCTCATAGCTGGCAGGCAGTTGCCTGCGGCGGAACAGAGATCGGTACTAAAGGAATGATGGTGGCTGCAAAAACAATGGCATTAACGGCCATCGATGTTTTTACATCACCTTCTTTAATTGAAAAAGCAAAAGAAGAATTCAAAAAAGATAAAGGCGACTATCAATATAAAGCATTGTTGGGCGACAGAAAGCCGGCATTAAATTACAGAGATTGATGTTACAATAATAATCGATTGAAAAGGTGTTGATTTGTTTCAGCACCTTTTTTATTTGCCCGCACCTTCCAATTATTGGAAAATATTTCTTTTTTAGGGATGAAATGGGCAAGCGCTATTTTATAAAATCCAATACTGTAAAGGGTTTCATGGTTTGGCACAGAATTGAATACTATTCTGTCAAACAAACCATTCAAAAACTTTAAAAACAAAAAATCATGAAAACTCAAATCAAAATCGACCAAACAATTGCCAACACATTGTCTATTTTCTTTGTAACAATAATGTTGCTCTCAGCAATCACTGCTTAAAATCAAAATATGAAAGCACAAATAAAAAATCGTGATGCAATGATATCTCTACTTTCTGTAGTGGTACTGATCATAATTATTGTCACAGGTTATGTTGATCTTTTCAGAAATAAAATAAAACAGGTTTTATGAAAGCGCAGATAAAAATCAGAATCGCATTACTAAAAGCACGCTTTTAAAACATCACTTAAAAATTCAGATGTATGAAATTGTACAGTAAGATCATTCGCTCTTCTCGGGCCTCATTTGCGGAAACAGCAGTACGTCTTGTATGGAAGACTGGTTGGTCATCAACATGCACAAACGGTCAATACCAATACCAATACCTGAAGTTGGAGGCATCCCGTATTCCAATGCCCGTAAAAAATCATAATCAATAAACATCGCTTCATCATCACCCCGTTCCATTAATTTGCTTTGTTCCTCGAAACGGTCGCGCTGATCTATTGGATCATTCAATTCAGTATAGGCATTCGCAATTTCTTTTCCGTTCACCATCAATTCAAATCTTTCCACCAATCCGTTTTTACTGCGGTGTTTCTTTGTTAACGGACTCATTTCAACAGGATAATCAATAATAAAAGTGGGTTGCACATATTTGTGTTCGCTTGTTGCACCAAAGATCTCATCGATCAATTTTCCTTTGCCGATATTGTTGGGTACATCAATCTTTAATTGTTTGCAAACAACACGCAAATCAGTTTCATCCATTTCACTTACATCGATCCGTGTATTTTCTTTGATGGCATCATAAATACTGATGCGTTTGTACGGTGCTTTGAAATTTAAAACGATACCGCCTAATTGCACATCGGTTGTACCATGTAATGCGATGGCAATTTTTTCTAACAACTGTTCTGTTGTTTCCATCATCCAGAAATAATCTTTGTAGGCCGTGTACCATTCCAGCACCGTGAATTCAGGGTTATGTGTTCTGTCCATTCCTTCATTCCTGAAATTGCGGCTGAATTCATACACCCAATCAAATCCACCAACGATCAATCTTTTTAGATACAATTCATTGGCGATCCTTAAATAGAAAGGAACATCCAATGCATTGTGATGTGTAATAAAAGGTCTCGCAGCAGCACCGCCGGGAATAGATTGTAATACAGGTGTATCCACTTCCAATGCACCGCGTTCGTTTAAGAATTCACGGATCGTATTTATTAAAGTAGTTCTCTTTACAAATGTTTCTTTTACCTGCGGGTTGATGATGAGATCAACATAACGTTGCCTGTAACGAAATTCAGGATCTGTCACTTCATCAAACACATTGCCTTCTTCATCGCGTTTTACAACGGGCAATGGTTTTAAACTTTTCGTTAATAAAGTAATAGTTTGTGCATGAACAGATGTTTCTCCTGTTTTTGTAATAAAAACAAAACCGGTGCAACCGATAATATCGCCCAGATCCAAACCGTGTTTGATCACATTATCCCAAAAAGATTTGTCTTCTTCGGGGCAGATCTCATCTCGCTTCACATACAATTGTAAAATGCCTTTGCTGTCCTGTATCTTAATAAAAAATACTTTTCCTTTATCATTAATGCTCATGACCCTTCCTGCCACACAAACATTTGCATACAGTTCTTTATTTTCTTCTGAATAATTATCCTTTATTTCTTTCGAAAAATGCGAAACGGGATACAATGCTGCAGGATAAGCATTGATGCCGGCTTGCTGCAGTTTATTTAATTTTTCACGACGAATGATCTCTTGTTCACTTAAATGTTGACTCATAATTTTTCTTTGAAAGGACTGCAAATATAAGGCTATGCAAATATAATGTAACCAGCATCAGGTCTTTGGACATCAGTTGCTGCCTTCGACTCTTTCAGCGAAATAGTGGCACACTTGCATGCTCTGTTCTTTATTCAACTTTTTTATAAATATCGGGATGAAAACGAATCATGAATCTCTGTAATTGCTCTTCGGTCAATTTATTCCAGCCAAATTGTTCATATAATCCATGGGCATCTTTTGTACGCAATAACCATCCTCTTAGTTGTAACAGTTCAGGATGCGATTGGATCGTTGCTATTAAAAATTTCGATAAACCCTTTCCTCTTTCTTTTTCCAAAACAAATACATCTGCGAGATAAGCAAAAGTCGTTCTATCCGTTATCAATCTTGCAAAACCAACCTGCCTGCCGGTAGGCATGGTCTTTATATTATGATGGTATAATCCAAAACACAAAGAATGTTCAATTGATTTTTTCACTGTTTCAAAAGGAATGCCGGTTGCCCAGTAGGATTGTTCGGACAAATATTTGTGTATAACCTCTAAATTTAATTTCGAAGGATCGGTATTTATTTGGTATTCTCCTTCCTTTTTTTCATAAAAACTATTCATGGAACAACTTTTTGTAAATGACTTTTTTTGAAAGTTCAACCATATCTCCGGGTTGTAAATTATTTAATTCTATTTCTTCCATGCGGTAACGGATCAATCGTACTGTTGGAAAACCGATCGCTGCTGTCATCTTTCTTACCTGTCTGTTCTTACCTTCTGTTAAGATCAATTTCATCCACGGCGCAGGGATTTCTTTTCTGAAACGTATCGGTGGATTGCGCGGAGGAACATTCGGTTCTTTCTCAAAAAGGGATGCGATACTTTTTTTTGTTTGATATTTTTTTCCATCAACAGTGATTACAACTCCGTTTTGTATCTGCTGTAATGCTTGCTGTGTAGGGTTTCCGTCAACCTGTACCCAATATTCTCTTTCGTGTGAAAACCCGGGATGCAATAATCGATGGTTTATATTTTTATCGTTGGTCAATAATAATAAACCTTCACTGTCATAATCCAATCTGCCAACCGGATAAATATCTTGTGCTACATTAAAATAATCTTTCAATGTTTTTTTATCTTCCTGAGAAGTGAATTGAGATAAAACTTCGTATGGTTTATATGTAATGAAATAGCGCAACATAAGTAAAATAAAAAATCCCGCAGAAGCGGGACTTTGTATATGGATGGGTTAGTAAGTACCGGGAAATAAATTTCCCTACACAATATTATAAATAGTTTTACCTAATACAAAAAAAATTTCAAACAATTTTATTCACATTTTTTTTGAAGATGTGGATTGCAGAATCGGTCTCGAATAAATACTAAGAACGATTTCATCAATTCAATTTCTGCAGTTACCTATTCTTTTTAAAAAGCAGTGCAACAAATTTGATTGCAGATCATTCAAGAATAAATTATTTCTGCGTCAATCAATGATAAAAAAAATGAAATGATATTTTGCTGTTGCACCTATTACCTTTGACAAACAAAATTTATAGTATGAAATTTCCTTCACCCGTTTCTTTACAATGGATCGCAACATTGATAGATGCAGAACTCATTGGCAACAGCAATGCTGCTGCAACAGGCATCAATGAAATTCATAAAGTTCAAAACGGTGATCTGGCTTTTGTAGATCATCCGAAATATTATGAAACCTGTTTAAACAGTGCAGCAAGTTTTATCATCATCAACAATAAAGATGTCATCATCCCCGAAGGGAAAACATTATTGTATACAGCAGAACCATTTGAAGCGTATCTGAAAATCGTAAATCATTTCAGACCTTTTAATCCGTCTAAACAAATGATCAGCGATACTGCTGTTATCGGTGAATCGACCGTTATCATGCCCAATACATTTATCGGCAATCATGTAAGTATCGGCAATCATTGTGTTATCCATCCGAATGTGGTCATTCATGATCATTCAGTGATCGGCAATCATGTTGTTATTCAGTCAGGGACCATTATTGGGAGTGATGCATTTTATTATAACGGCAAAAAAGACAGAGACGTGATGTATAAACGAATGCAGAGTTGCGGTAATGTTGTAATTGAAGACAATGTTGAGATCGGTGCGAATTGTACGATCGATCGTGGTGTTACTGCTGAAACAAGAATTGGTAAAGGAACGATCATTGATAATTTAGTTCAATTGGGTCATGAAGTTGTGATCGGAAAAAATTGTTTGATTGCATCTCAGGTAGGAATTGCAGGTGTAACAACTTTAGAAGACAATGTTATTTTATGGGGACAGGTAGGCGTTAACAAAACAATTACACTTGGTACCGGTGCTATTGTTATGGCGCAGGGTGGTGTAACCCATACAATAAAAGGAAATAAGGTTTATATGGGAACGCCTGCAATTGATGCAGGTGATAAAAGAAGAGAATATGTTTGGATCAAAAGAATTCCTGAATTGTGGAAGAAGGTAATGGAATCATAAATGCTGCTGGGCTGTTAATTCGTTGCAGATCCTTTTGAGCGATTCTTTTATGGGTGTGTATTCGAAATTGGGAGCGTAGGATAAAAATTTTTTGTTATCGAAATAAACTTTAGCCTGAGCAGTTTTTGCAGTTTCTTTTGTGAGCATCGGATCTTTACCGGTGATCTTCGATTTCAAAGCTTCCCAACGCCAAACAATAGAAGCTAATAATGGTGTTACTTTTCTATGCGGCGGCTTCTTGCCGAAATTAATTGCGATCTCGGTGAATATTTCTTTATACGATATATTCTCTGCGCTGATAATAAACCGTTCATTGTTGGGAGCACCGTTCATTAACATGATCATCGCTCTTACCACATCTTTCACATCAACAAAACCGCTGATGCCTTCTGTGTACCAAGGGAATTCATTGTAAGCAGATTTAAAAATTCCTGAAGAACCTTTTTCCCAATCACCCGAACCCAAGATGATCACCGGATTAATGATCACTGCATTCAAACCTTCTCCGGTACCACGCCAAACTTCTTTTTCTGCCAAATATTTGGTTTTGCCATACTCGCTGTTACTGCTTTCTTCCGTCCAGCTCATTTTTTCATTTATTTTTTCATCCTCTCTTATTCTTCCTAAAGCAGCAACTGAACTTACGAATAATAATTTCTTTATGTTATTATTCAAACATGCATTTACCACATTTGTAGTTCCTTCAACATTTGTTTGATGCAGTATCTCTTTTTTGTCAGGCGTGAATGAAACGATGGCTGCACAATGATAAACTTGTTCCACATTTTTTATTGCATCTTCGAGCGAGAGGATATCAAGAATATCGGCCTTCACCCATTCAATTCCTGCGGGCATCCCTGAAGGGATGTTGTTTCGGTAGATGGCTCTTACTTTTTTATCCTGCTTACTTAATTCATGAACCAAATGAGAGCCCAATAAACCACTGGCACCGGTAATTAAAAGCATAGGAAAAATTTATCGAATGTATTTAAAAAAAATGACAAGTATTTAACTTGCCATTAAAAACCTGCTGATCAAGCTTACTCACAATTTTTACAAATGCCGCTTACAATTACATCTGCACGTTTTTGTGTAAAGCCTTTCGGTAATATTACTTCAGGAACGGTAATATTATCCAGACAATACGTTGTGCCGCAATCATCACAAATAAAGTGCACATGGTTATCGTGATGATGACCCGTTGTGCATTCATCTTTACACAAAGCATAGCGAACTGAATTATCAGCCGTAGGGATGGTATGAATGATACCTTTCTCTACAAAAGTTTGTAAAGTGCGGTAAATGGTAACACGGTCATACGTTTCATCTGTTTTCTTTTCGATATCTGCATGAGCCAATGCGCCATTGGTTTCCTGAAACAATTCAAGAATTTTTGTACGGCTGCCAGTAACGCTCAGCTGATTTCGTTTTAATATTTCTGCAATTTCATTTTTCATAATAAACGTTTAAGGATTGTTGTTGAAAACACCATTGGCAAAATTTCCTTTCAATGCTTTTTCTTTCAATAAGCCCTTAATATCTGTTTTTAATTTTTCAAGTTCGTTCTCCTTTAAACCATCATATACGGCACCGCGAACGATACCGTTCTTATCAACCAAAGCAAAAAATTGTGTATGGATAAAATCATCCTTGATATTCGCTACTACATTTTTCGGATCATCAATGCCGTAACTGAATCTTGCCATCTTATATAAACTGTCTTTCCTTCCTGTCAGGAAAACCCATTTTTTGGTATCCACTTGCAATGAATCGGAATAATGCTTCATTCGCGGAACAGAATCTGTTTCAGGATCACATGAATGAGACACTATTAAAAAGTCGGGCTCATCTTTGAATGCCTCATAAATTTTTTTCATGTTGTTATTCATACGCGGGCAAATGCCTTTACAAGAGGTAAAGAAATAATTCACCACACAAACCTTGCCCTGCATATCGGCATTTGTAAACAGAACACCGTTTTGATCGGGAAAAGAAAATGTTTGTACATAACCGCGTTTATCCAAAGTGCTTTTTGAAAGGATGTCTGTTCCGTTGAACACGAAAAAGAAAAATAAGAGTACAAGTACAATAAAGAAAACAAGGTATCCCAATAATTTTTTGTTCATAGTATCAATTATAGCGTAAAGTTAGGAGATGCGTTCTCTCAAAATTATTTCTTTACAACTCTAACAAATTATTTGCAACAATGTTGCATTCGAATATCTTTGCAAAATGTCTGGATTAAAAATTAATTGGGATGCATTGGGAATAACCACTTCTTTGGCATGTGCCATACATTGTGCATTATTGCCTTTGTTTTTATCAACGCTTCCTTTATTCGGTGTCAATATCATTCATAATCTGAGTTTTGAATTGGGAATGATCGCACTCGCATTTTGCATCGGTTCCTATTCTTTATATCATGGATACAAAAAACATCACCACAGCCTGAAGCCCTTATTTATATTTTCTTTCGGAATGATCTTGTTGTTTACAAAACAAATTCTGCACGAATGGGAAATATGGTTTTTAATACCTGCCGTTATTTGTATCGTTTCGGCGCATGTAATGAATTATAAATCCTGCAGGGTGCATAATCATGCACATACAGACGATTGTGATCATTAATTTTTTTGTTACCGACTTTCGCATTTCATAGCATCGCCTGTTGCGTCGTTCCCAAGGAATCCCTTTGGGGCACTCTTCAACTGTTGAATCAAGAACTGAACGTACAAGTGAGTACACAAGTAAAGTCTCATAGCAATTCTGCAGCCGGCAAACTATTTGTCTGCCCTGTTTATTTTATATTGATCGTAACATTTTTCAATGTAATAACCCAATTCCAGATCATTATACATCTGACAGAGTTGATAGGTAGGTCGATAAATGCGCATGAAATTTTCCAACTCCGGCGATTGCAGTTTTGTGATCTTTCGAACGAATGGTTTACTGAAACGATGATCTATATATTTATCTTCTTCCTGCTCCACCAATCTCTTTTGCAGGGCTTCTAAACTTCTGTTTCTTTTGAAACGGAACATATTGATGAATTCATCCAGATCCAATCCAACTGTTACAGCACCCGGATTATAACCCGGATTATTGCTTAGGCGAATACCCGGTTTTTTGAAATCGAAATATTTACCGTAATCCTTTCTGTTTTGAATGGAATCCAATTTATAATTGCTGTTGCGCACTTTTACATCAGGCAGACTTTGTGCATACACATGTATCATGATATCAAAGGAACTGGTGTTCTTGATCGTATCCACCGGATACTTGACCGTTTCTTTATTCAATAATTTAAAAAAAATGGAATCGCTGGAACGAATGGTGAGACTGTATCTTCCCAAAGAATCTGTAATGGTTCCTCTTCCTGAAGTGCTGATCACGGCCACTGCTTCCAAAGGTCTTCTCGCAGAAATATCATATACAGTACCGCTGATGGTAACGAATTGCGGGTTTGTTTTTTGTTGGGCAATGATGCATTCGCTCAATAATAACAAGATCCAAAAAAAGTGTAGCCGTTTTCCCAAACTCTTAAATTGAATTGTAATATTAATCTCTTAACAGCATTCCGCAAATCCTGACGGCTTTATTAACTCTTTTTTGGAGAAATCAATTTGTAAAAAGGGTTGTTAAAACTTATTGTGAATGATATAAGGCAGCATCGCACGCCAGGTTGGCCAATCGTGTTTGATATCAGTTCCCCAAATATCGAGATCATGCCAAATACCTTTATCCCACAATACTTGTGAGAAAGCCCTGTTTGCCTCAGGTGCTTCATAATCACCGCTTCCGCTGTAAATATGTATATGATGACTTGCTTTTATTTTATCGATATACCAGGGATCTGTAAGGTTGGGGATATAATGCATGGGACTGTTATAATACACCTGATCATCCCAAAAACCTTTTGTGTATTCAGTGAGATCATATACACCGCTCATGCTGATGGTGCCGTTAATGATATCAGGTCGTTTCAAAAATAAATTCATCGCATGCAATGCTCCTAAACTTGCACCGCAGGTATAGATCATGATATCGGCGCTTGAATTATTTCTGATGAAAGGGATCACTTCTTCATGTACGTATTGATTGAATTGATTTTGGCGAATGGCTTTATGCTCGCCAAGCATTTCATTGTTCATCCAACTTTCTTTGTTGATGCTGTCAATGCTATAGACTTTTATTTTTCCTGCATCAATGAAAGGCTGCAGTTCATTCATCAATTGAAACCTTTCATACTCTAAATAATCTGCACCGGCTGTAGGGATCATCAATAAAGCAAAACCATAATAACCATAAACAGCAATAGGCATTTCTTTATTCAGTGCCGGACTGAACCAGGTACTAATTTGTTTATCCATAATTTTATAAAAGCTTTTACAAACAATTCTTTTTAATCTCTTTCCACAGATCGCGATAGCATTGGGCAGCATAACTGCTCGCAGCAAAGGTTTCCAGCGGAGCTTCGTGTGTGCCCATTTTTTCTACATCGCTTAAATAAGGAATATAATTCTTGAAGAATATTTTATCGCGATAAAATTGATGCATGGTTTCATGGTGTAAATTTTTGCGATGATCCACCATGCTGAAAAAACATTTGATAGTGCTTGTATCCAAACCGTTTTCTTTAAAATAATTGGAAACCGTTTCGTAAGAACGAATAGACAATGTTGTTGGAATATTCGGCATCAAGATCCAATCGGCAGCATTCACAATATTTTCATGCAATAAAGAAATGCCGGGCGGGCAATCCAAAATAACAATATCAAAACTTTTTTTAAGTGGCGTGAGCAGCGATGCTAATTTCTTTTTGGATTGTTTCAACTCACTCAATAAGAGATCGGCATTTCTTGCAGAAAGGTCGGCTGGGATAACAGATAAATTTTCATACGGAGATGATTGGACGGCTTCTGTCAATTCCAATTCATTACTCAATATTTTTTTGGCTTCATTTTTTACCGAAGCTTCCACGCCAAGATAAAAGGAAGAGGAGCCTTGTGGGTCCAGATCCCATAACAATGTTCTGTTGCCTTCTTTCGCCGAAAGATAAGCCAGATTGATAGCGGCTGCAGTTTTGCCAACACCGCCCTTCAGGTTATAAAATGCAAGTGTTATCATAGATTATAAATATACAAAACTAAGAGAAAGCGAAAAATAAAAGGCATCCCTAAAAAGGGGCGCCCTTATCCTGTGTCCTTTATCCTATGAAAACCTGAAAATGTTTAATTTAAGCGGAGTAAATAGTGATTCGCAAAACTAAATTCTACTGATGTTACTATCATCACCCCTAAGTATGATTTTGAAATGCATCATCAGATCCAGCCTCTGATCCTTGCAATGGCAGAAGTACGGGATGCAACGTCTAACTTGAGATAAATGTTGGTGATATGTGTTTTAACGGTATTTACAGATACGAATAATGACTCAGCCATTTGCTGATTGGTTTTTCCGTCATAAATAGCTTGTAATATTTCAAATTCACGTTCACTTAATGTCCGACTCAGGTGTTTATTGATTTGAGTATAGGATAAAACGGGCTGAGTGATATTTTTTCTTTGGGAATAATTGTATAGTGCAATTTCTAATCCTGCAAGAATATCTCGTTCATCAAATGGCTTAATGATATAACCGGCAGGCTGTGTTTTTTTTGCTCTTTCTATTGTTTGCCTGTCTGCATGCGATGTGATATATAAAAATGGCAATTGAAATTTTTTATTGATGAGATCAGCAATATCAATGCCGTCTGTTATTTCTCCCAAATTAATATCTAATAAAACAGCATCGGGCGTATTTTTTTCTAATTGATGAACAGCATCTTCGGTATTATAAACAACAGAAGAAACCTGGAAATCGATATTATTCAAACACTGTTCAATATCTGCTGCAATCAAAGGGTCGTCTTCAACAATTAATATTTTTATTTCGTTCATGTGGTCAGGTCGTTAATTTATATTTTGTAAAGATCATCTGCACTTTTGTCCCGTTTTCATTTTTAATATGAATTTCTGCTTTCATTTTTTGAACGAAGGATTGAATTAACTGGTAACCTAATGATGAAGATTTTTTATTCCACCCCTCCGGTAAGCCTTTGCCATTGTCATTTACTTCCAATAATAAATGTTCCTGCTGCTGTTTTAATTTCACTTCTAATGTTCCTGTTTCTTTTTCTGTAAACGCATATTTGAGCGCATTGCTGATGAGTTCGTTTAAAATCAAACCTAAAGGAATTATGGTATCTACATCAATCTTCAAAGCATCAATATCTGTTTCCAATTTTATTTTGTCCCGTTCAATATTGTAAGAGGCAAAAAGGCTATGGGTTAATTTATCAATATATTCTTTTGCATCAACACCTGTTAAATTATCATCCTGATATAGGTTTTGATGAATAAGGGCCATACTTTTAACACGATCCCTTCCCTCTTTAATCGCTTCCAGTGCTTTTTCATCTTCAATATTTTTACTTTGCAGATTGAGCAAGCTGCTGATGACCTGCAAATTATTCTTCACACGATGGTGAATCTCTTTCAACAAAACTTCTTTTTCATTCAGGGCTTTTGAAATGATCTTGTTTTTTTCTTCCAGCTCGGTATTTGTTTTTTGTTTATTGCGATATAAGTAAAGCGTAACGATAATAATGCCGAGAAGAATCAGCAAACCTGCTGTATACAGAAGAATTGTGCGCTGCTTGTTTTTAATGGATAAAATATTTACCTGATTTTCTGTATTCAATAATGCGATCTCTTTTTCCTTTTGCTTTGTTTCAAATCGTGCAGATAATTCATTGGTGTTTTGAATATTGGAAAGATTTAAAAGAGAGTCGCTGTACGTTTTGTATTCTTTAAAATGCAGTAATGCTGTTTTATAATTTCCTTTTGCTTCATAAGCTTCATAGAGCATTTTGTGGAGATCTGACGTGAGCTCCAGTATATTGGAAGACATGGACATTTTCAATGCCTTGCTTAGATAGGTAATTGCATTATCATATTGTTTTAATCCAAGATAAGCTTCCCCGATTCCTGCCATACAGCCCGGATAATTTTTTGCATCAGAAATTGCCGTCTTTTGATTTTCCACTTGCCTCAGTAATTCCAGCGCTTGTGAATACTTTTTTTGCTGATTATAAGATAATGCAGTGTTGGTCAAACTTTCGTAATATTCTTTCAGGTCGTTATTATTATTTTCAGCAAGCTTGGTACAGGCTTTTGCGTAATACACAGCGCTGTCAAAATTTTTTGCTTCTGTAAAAGCATAAGAAATATTCAATAATGTTGTGAGTATTCCTTTTCTGTCATTCACTTCTTTTTTCAACAATAAGGATTCACGATAGTATTCAATAGCGTGCGCATAATCTTTTTTGATCCGATATACCAAGCCGATATTATTAAAACTCTGAGCAATGTCTTTCTTAATTCCTGTTTTTTGCCTGCTCTGTAATGCCTGTAAATGCCAATACAATGCACTGTCTAATTTACCTTCCAGATAATAGGATAATGCCAGATTGTTTTGCGGTTTTGCAAGTAATGCGGGGTCTTGAATCTTCTTTGCAATATCAATTGCCTTCAGATATAAAAGATGTGATGTGCTGTACAATTTTTTTGTATCGTATGCCAGGGCAAGCCTTGAATAAGTGATTATTTTTAGATAATTATTATTCAGCTTCTCCGAAATAGAAACTCCTTTCGTACCATAGAAAATTGCAGTATCAGGATCGTCGTCAGACATGGTGAATGCGATCTTACTGCAAGCATCAGCAATGATGCTGTCATTGGAAGAACTCTTCACGATCTTCTTCAAACTGTCTACATTAAACTGAGCTGAAGCAGAGATGCAGCAGCATAATAAGAGCAGTATGATAAAAATATTTTTCATCAACCATTAAAATATGCAATTATCATCAGATTGGAGTAGTAGGAAAGTATGATTTTATAAACTGCTTATGCTTTCATGTTATCTAACTCTTTCTGCAAACGAAACATTTCATCTCTTAATCTTGCAGCTTCAATGAAATCAAGGTCACGTGCTGCTTTTTCCATTTGTTTCTTTGTTTGATGGATGGCTTTCTCCATTTGGGGAATGGTCTTGTATTCCACCTGTTCGTCTGCAGCCAATGTTACCAGACTTTGCTCCGGCTGTATGGCATAAGGATTCTTTGGATCATATCCTTTAATATCCAATACAGACGTTTGCTGCATGATCTGCTGAATACTTTTGTGAATGGTTGTTGGTGTGATATTGTGTTCTATGTTATACGCAATTTGTTTTTCTCTTCTTCTGCTTGTTTCGTCAATAGTGCGTTGCATACTTTCCGTCATCTTATCTGCATAGAAAATAACAAGACCATCTACATTACGGGCAGCACGGCCGGCAGTTTGTGTGAGTGATTTTTCATTGCGCAAAAAGCCTTCTTTATCAGCATCGAGAATAGCAACGAGTGAAACTTCAGGTAAATCCAATCCTTCACGCAATAAATTTACGCCCACCAAAACATCGATCTCACCCAGACGAAGCTGACGAAGTATCTCAACACGTTCCAAAGTATCCACATCACTATGAATATATTTTGATTTGATATTGATGCGACCTAAATATTTATCCATCTCTTCTGCCATGCGTTTGGTCAATGTGGTAACCAACACACGATCACCTTTCTTTACAGTTTTATCGATCTCATCCAGTAAGTCATCAATTTGATTGACACTCGGTCTTATTTCAATCGGCGGATCCAATAATCCTGTTGGCCTTACTACCTGTTCAATGACCACACCACCCGTTTTTTCCAATTCATAATCGCCGGGCGTTGCACTTACAAAAACAGTTTGACCGATCAAACTTTCAAACTCAGTAAAATTCAAGGGGCGATTATCCAATGCACTCGGCAAACGAAAACCATAATCCACCAAAACTAATTTTCTGCTTCTGTCGCCGCCATACATTCCTGCAACCTGCGGAATGGTTTGATGACTTTCATCGATCACACATAAAAAATCTTTTGGAAAATAATCCAATAAACAGAAAGGTCTGGTCCCTGCTTTTCTTCTGTCGAAAAATCTCGAATAGTTTTCAATGCCGCTGCAATAGCCCAATTCACGAATCATTTCCAGATCATACTCCACACGTTCTTTCAATCGTTGCGCTTCAATTACTTTACCTGTATTTTTAAAATATTCTACCTGCAACATCATCTCATCCTGGATCTCATGCATCACTTCCACCAGCATATCTTTCGGTGCTAAATATAAATTAGCAGGAAAGATAGCTGCATTCTCCATCGTACCGATACGTTTGCCACTGCTGAGTTCCAGCGATTCGATCTCTTCAATCTCATCACCAAAAAAAGTCACACGATAACCATAATCAACATAAGGAAGATTGATATCAATGGTGTCGCCTTTTACCCGAAAAGTCCCTCTTCCGAATTCTCCTTGCGAACGATTGTATAAACTATTCACTAATGAATGTAAAAATCCCTGGCGTGAAATAACCTGACCTTTTTCAATTCTGATGATGCCGTTTTCAAATTCTGTTGGATTGCCCATACCATAAATACAACTCACACTTGCCACAACAATAATATCTCTTCGTCCGCTTAATAATTGGGATGTTGCCTGCAAACGAAGTTTATCCAACTCTTCATTAATGCTCAGATCTTTTTCAATGTACACATCACTTACGGGCATATAAGCTTCGGGCTGATAATAGTCGTAATAACTTACAAAATATCCCACCGCATTATCAGGAAAAAATTGTTTGAACTCACCATACAATTGTGCCACCAAAGTTTTGTTATGCGTCAACACCAAAGTTGGTTTTTGCACTTGCTGAATAACATTCGCAATGGTAAAAGTTTTACCACTCCCAGTTACACCCAATAATGTTTGAAATTTTTCGCCTTCTTCAATCCCTTTAATGAGTTCATGAATGGCAGAAGGCTGATCTCCGCTGGGTTGATATGTTGATTGTAAATTAAAAGACATGATGTAAATGTGCTGATGTGCAAATTAGTGAATGTGCGAATGAAAAACTTTTTGTACAGGCTTTTGTTTTTTCCAAAAGAGTCCGTTGGACACTTGTATTATCTGAACGATGCTATTCTTTTTACCGAAGAGCCGTAGTGATTAAATTTGCAAGCAGCTTTGCGCCTCTCTGTCTCTGCGGTTTATTTTAAGGGATCACTTCAAATAACATCACCTGCGATTTTTCCATCGGATTAAAATTATTATCTGCAATAAAAATTAAACTCTTGTGACCGTTAGGTAAATCAGGTCCAAATGTTACGCCCTCAATATTATCCGTATATATTTTCAAATCATCCATGTTCAGCAATAATTTTTTTATAAGCGGATGCTTCGCAGGACTATTTTTTAATGATGCAGTATTGATGATATTACTTGCATCAGTCAGATCAACTAAAAAAACTTTGATCGTGCAAGCCAAACGACCGGTTGAAAAAGAACGTTCAATCACCAACAATTTATTATCACCAAGAGAAAGAATATCCGGAATACCATTGATCTTAAAAGCATTTTCAGGAACAGCGGGATAAGCTACGGGATCTAATTCATACGCATATTGTGTGGTATTTTTTTTGCTGGCAATATCATATTTGAAAATGCGGATCCATGCACCATTTTTTTGCACATCAGCTCTTGGACCGTCTTCGTAGGTAGGCTCTTCAAGATTTACAAAAAGTGTTTTATAATTATCTGCAAATGTTAATCCTTCTAATGTTCCGTTTTGTCTCGGTCCTTTTTCAATGGCTTTCATTCTTAAATTTTCAGGCAAAGGAAATGTGTCGATATATTTTCCATCAGGATGAATGACCGTGATCGAAGGATTTTCCAACACCGTATCTTTTTGATTTACGATCCTTTCACCTTCACTTGTCCAGAACATTTGTCTAGTGATGGGATCATAGCGTAAAGCTTCAGGATCGGGCGTATGTGCAGGGTCTTGTTTTGAATTGGGATAAGGTTTATTCTCTGCATTTAAAAATGTAGTGACGTCAACAAATACAACACTGTCAATTTTCTTTGGCGTGAAAAATATTTTCGCGGTATAATATCTTGCAGGATTAACAGCAGAACGGTCATCGCTGATCATGTAATAAACCTGTTTGTTTTTATCATAATCAATACCTGATAAACCGCCTACGGTGGTTCCTTTAAAAGAAAGATTATGCGTTATCTCATACTCGCTTAGGAGTTTCAATTGACTGATGGAAACACTTTGTGCATTTACAATATTCAAACAAAGAATGACAGCAAAAAATACAGATAATAGTTTTTCAGCGAAACGATATTTCATAATGATGATTTGAAGAATAAATATAAGCAACAATACACTCCTTATAATCTGTAAAAACCAATCAGGTCTGTTGATGACAAAGAAGTGAATCCAACTCCACGAAGCATTGTCACCAATTGCCCGCGGTGATAAGTGCTGTGATTCATCACATGCATGATGATCTTGTACAACTCATTTTCGAAAGGGATACCTTTCAAACTTTTATAAGGAATGACCTGATTCAATTTGCTTTCATCAATATCTTTTATGATTGCGGCAAACTGTTTTGATTGATCGATCCAGAATTGTAATAAAGACGATATGTCTTCTGATGAGATTGCTTTATTTTCCTGATTAAGATTACTGCTAATTCTCTTGAGCCAGTTTTGTTCAGCACCGGCCGTATGTTCCGCAGTTTTTCTGATAGTAGTAAAACTGCTGAGTTGCTCTTTGTTTAATTGTTCAGGTGAAAGTTGTTTGATGAAAGAAATAATTATTTCATTAGCCCAAACATTATAGTCTGCGTATTCCTGTAACAACTGTTTCATAAAATAATTTCATACAAAATAATAAAATTGGTATTTCCTGCAATCAATTTGTGATGAGTGCAATTAAAAAGCCGCGATGAGTGATCGCGGCTTTTTAAAAAACTGATTATTTCTTTGCAGCCTGTTCCAGATAGTTGGAAAACTTATTGATGGCTTCTGCATCAATATTAATTTGTTCCTGCGCTTCTTTCCAATCACGTTGTTCAATTGCTTCACGGATACCCGGCATTGTTTTCACACCATAGCCTGTATAAAAACCGGGTGCATAAATGGTGTGTTTGAACCAGGGCCTGCGTGGTAATCCGTTTGCATAAAGTAATTGTTGTTCTGCCTGATACAAAGATTTATTCAATGCATCATGATCGCCGGATGAAGCGATTGATTTACTCCATGCATCTGCCAATTGATTACTGCTTTTTTCCAATGCACTCAATGCATTCTGTAAAGGAGAAAAATCTATGAAAGGAACTTCTGCTTTTGCAACAGGCATCTTTAACTTCTTAAGTGGATCAGCAGCAAGTGTATATTGTTTTGTTTTGATCAATTCATTTTCAAGAGCAGTATTCTCTCTTGTTTGATCGACCAATGCAGTTAATTCTGTTACATAACCGCTGATGGTTTTATGCAGACTGCGAAAATCAAAAGGCAATACATCTGCATCGGCAAGGCGCAAAGCTGCACGGCCTGCGGTTTTTGCCAACGCGACACCATAATCAAAAGTAGAATCCTTGAATCTTCTGTAATCATCATAACTGTCATAGATGGAATGATATTCACCACCCGGGTCTTCACCACCATAACCGAAATTCAAGGAAGGAACGCCGAGATGCTGAATAAAAGTAGAATAATCAGAACCCGATCCCATCGCACCCAAAGAAAATGACTTTTTACTCATGGCATCTCTTTTTGCTTTTAAAGAAGGTGCTCTTACAACTTCGCTTGCTTTTCTTCTTTCATACACGCTCACATTGGTTTGCGGATCTATCACATCTTTACTTATTTCAGTAACCAAAGTTTCAAATGCATGCGAACCCTCGGCACCTAGAAAACCTCTTCCGTTTCCATCAGAATTTATATAAGCAACTGCTTTTTGTTGTAACTCTGTTCCATGATCTTCTGCCCATTCTGTAGAACCCAATAAACCGGGCTCTTCACCATCCCATGCACAATAGACTAAAGTTCTTTTCGGTTTCCATCCTGCCTTTACCAATTCACCTATCGATCTTGCTTCTTCTAATAATGCTGATTGTCCGCTGATAGGATCACCGGCACCATTCACCCATGCATCGTGGTGATTGCCGCGAATCACCCATTCATCAGGATAGTCAGAACCTTTGATCATTGCAATAACATCATAAGCAGGTTTTAAATCCCAATTGAATTCAACTTTCAAATGCACTTTTGCTTTTCCCGGTCCAACATGATACGTAATAGGCAATGCACCTCTCCAATCATCAGGAGCAACAGGTCCATCTAATGCTTCCAATAAAGGTTTTGCATCATGATAGCTGATCGGCAATACAGGAATTTTTAAAATAGTCACTGCATCTTTCCTGTCCAAACGTTTTGCATTTTCGGTTGCACCGATACCGGGTGTTAAAGGATCGCCCGGATAAATGACCATATCCATCACGCTGCCGCGTTGCACACCATATTCGTTTTTATAAGCACCTTTAGGATACACTTCACCCTGATAATAGCCATCATCTTTCGGATCAGAATAAATGATGCATCCAATGGCGCCATGTTCATAAGCCACTTTTGGTTTGATTCCTCTCCAGCTTCTGCCGTATTTGGCGATCACTATCTTTCCTTTCACATCAATGCCTAATTTTTCCAATTCCTCATAATCTGCAGGCAGGCCATAATTCACAAAAACCAATTCTGCAGTAACATCACCATCAGCACTCCATGCATTGTATGTTGGCAATTGATCTTCCTGATCTGATGTGGCATCTTCTTTCAATGCAGGTTCTTTCAATAAAGCTTTATACACTGTTGGTGCTGTTAATTCCAATACTCTTGTTTTTGGTGAAGGAAATAAAACTTTATAGGTTTCTATTTTCACATCCCATCCATAAGATTTGTATTTGTTGTAAATAGCATCTGCTACTGCTTTTCCGCCTACAGAGCCAATGTGGTGAGGTTTTGCTGATAGCTCTTTAATATTTGCACCGACTTTTTGTGCACTTAACTGTGCATCAAATTTCTGTTCGACTTTCGTTTCTTCTTCGGATGATCTTTCTGTGAATCCGGTTATTGTTTTTGTTTGTGCATCTGTTGTTGCATGTGATAACAAAACAATCATTCCGGCGATTAAAATTTTTCTCATGGTGTTGAATTGATTTAAAATAATTAGCTGTTCTTGCAATGTAAGAAATATGGATTAGATTTTTGAAGCTCCCATCTGATTTGATAGCACAACTGTCATCTTGAATTCTTCAGTAAGTTATTCAACTTTAATGCTTAAACATTTCCGGGTGCATTTTATTCCACTGGGTTGCATCCTGATAAGCTTTCGCAACTGCAATAATTGTTGCTTCATCATATAATTTCCCAATGAGGCTGATGCTTGTCGGCAGATTTGTCTTTGAAAATCCGGTAGGGAAACAAATCACAGGATGCCCGGTTAAATTGGTGATGGCAGATTGATTGCCCGTCCAGTTGGGGGAAATGATCACATCAAATTGATCGATCACTTCGTTCACTTTTTGCATCAATAAATAACGATGACGTTGTGCATTGATGTATTCAACAGCCGTTGTTAATCTTCTTTGCCTGAATTCATTGGGCCAGTCATTTTTTGTTTGCCTTGTCATTTCATCATCCACATTATTTCTGGTAAAATCATCAAACTGTGCCGCACTCTCAGAGCTCAATACAGCTCGCATGATATTGAAATTATACACACCACTGTCAGGAAAATCAACAGCTATCAATTGAGCGCCGAGTTGTTTGAATGTTTGCAAAACTTTCCATTCGTTTCTTGTTGTGTCAGTGATTTGATCAAAATAATTCTTAGCATAAGCGATCTTTAATTTTTTAATATCAACTGCTGTTTTGTAATTGAAAGGTTTGTTCACAGCACTTTGATCATATCCATCAGTCCCATGAATATAATTGAATACGATGGCTGCATCTTCGGCACTTCTGCAAATCGGTCCCACTTTATCTAAACTGTAACTCAATGCCATGGCGCCTGTTCTGCTGATGCTTCCAAACGTAGGCCTGAGGCCGGTTACACCGCATGTTGCTGATGGAGAAACAATGCTGCCCCATGTTTCTGTTCCGATAGCAAAAGGAACCAAACCCGCTGATGTTGCAGATGCTGAACCTGCTGATGAACCCGATGAACCAGCTTTTAAATTCCATGGATTTTTTGTTCTGCCGCCATACCAATAATCACCCATTGCCAATGCACCCATCGAAAATTTTGCGATCAATACAGCACCTGCTTCTTTTAATTTGGTGTAAACAAAAGCATCTTCATCAATCACCTGACCTTTATAAGGAGCAGCGCCCCATGTTGTTTTTGTTCCTTTTACTGCGAACAGATCTTTTAATCCGTATGGGATGCCATGCAGTAATCCGCGATATTTTCCATTTGCAATTTCTGCATCGGCTTGTTTGGCCTGTTGCATGGCAAGATCTTCTGTAAATGAAATAACACATTGCAACGTATCACTGTACTTTTTTAATCTGTCAATAAAAAAATTTGTCAACTCAACAGAACTTATTTTTTTGTTTTTGATCAATGCTGCCAATTGCAGAACAGAATAATAAGCCAATTCATTTTTATCTTTTGGTACAGAAATAGTATTGGGAATATTCCAGTTGATGGGTTCTTGTTTTTCAGCAAATCTCATTCCCGGCAAAACCGGATTTTGCCACAGGCTCAACGGTACATTGTTATTGAGCGAAAGTTTATGCATGAGTTTATAATTACCCAGATTTTCTTTCACGCCGTCATACATCGTGTCAATCTCTTTTTGCGTGAAAGAAAGATCAAACAATTTTGCGGCTGAGATCAAATCACTTTTAGTTATCGTGTCTTGCGCGAATGAAGAAAAAGCAATGAATACGGCGAGGGATAATATTATTTTTCTCATGAAAGGAAAGTTACAGCTTGAGAAAGAAAATGAAAAACTTAATTATGATTAGGTATATTTTTTTACAATAATTTTACCCAGATATAATTATCCAGAACAGCATTATTTTTTATCACAGCTTTTCTGCTGATGGTTTCCAGGTAAAAACCATTTTTTTGTAAAACCCGCATGCTTGCTTTATTGTGTTCGAAGACTTCTGCATAGATCCTTACGGGTTTGAATTCTTTAATAACATATTTCGTGATCAGTTTTACTGCTTCTGTCGCAATTCCTTTGCCCCAAAAATGTTCGCCGATAAAATAACCGATCTCTATCGTTTTGCGATTGATATCATCTTTCAATATACAACCTGCACTTCCTGCAAGCATGCCTTTGTATTCAATGGCAAAATTTGTTTTGGGATTTTCTTTTTGTGTATGTTCAATCCATTCCAGTGCATCTTTTACTGTGTATGGACTGGGCAATCTGTCTCTTACGTTGTTCCAGATGTTTCTGTTATTGGCAATGGATGCCAATGCCTGTGCATCTTCTATCTTCCATAAACGTAAAATAACATCAATCATTCTCTTTTACATTACGCGTTAGATATTTTGTGTAATCAGGGATTGTTGCTTCATATTCTTCATGCATGAAAGGTGAGGTCATTAAAAAATCAGCCGTTGCTCTATCACATGCCATCGGTATATTCCATGCAACACATAGACGCAGCAAGGCTTTCACGTCGCTGTCATGAGGTTGCGCTTCCATCGGATCCCAAAAAAATATCATGACATCTATTTCTCCCTGTGCGATCATACTGCCTATCTGCTGGTCGCCGCCAAGCGGACCACTTAATAATTTTTTAACCGGTCGATCCAATGCTTCTTCCATTAACTTACCCGTGGTGCCTGTTGCAAATAATTCATGTCTGGCCAATACTTCTTTATTAAACAGAGCCCATTCCATCAGATCAGGTTTTTTATGATCATGCGCAACCAATGCAATGCGTTTTCTTTTTCCGAGAATTTTTGTGGTAGTCATTATTTATACGAATTAGTTGATTAACTGCAATGAAGTTAGGATAAGCAATCCGCATGAAACATCAGTGTTAACAATTTTGCAGAAAACAGAAAGAATAAAACAAATTCGCTACGGTACTTTAATGATGGCATAAAGATTTATGCCTGATGCAGAACCTGTGTTATATCCGTAGGGTGTAAAATAAAATTCTATATGCGGGGTTACAGTTCTTGATATTCTTCTGCCATAGCCCAGAGTTATTTTTCCGCTTACAAAATCTTTATTGGCAGCGAGATTGGTACTGAAACTTTTATCAGAGCTTACAGATAACTGATGCGAAAAACTAAAAGTAAGTTTTTCAAAATCATTTAAAGCATATCCAAAAGTTCCAAAGAAAAAATATTGATTAGGGCCGGTAGCCTCATCAAAGTATCTTGTAAAATTGGCTTCTGCATCAAAATAAAATTGATCTGAGAGGTTGAGTGAATAAGACATACCCAGTTGAAACCCTTTCTCTGCATAACCCAGATAAGGAGGTGTTGTATTTTGATAACCCGGAATAATCAAAGATCCTTTCAATGTAAAATATCTTTTCAGATCTTCTGAAGGAAAATGATAAGCCAGTCCTATGGATATATCGGCGATGCCTGTTTTTCTGAGCAGTAAACCATTTTCCCGCATTCTCTGATTGGCCAACGGAAGATTTGCAAAAAAATCCAATCTGTCAGTGATGCCGTACATGCCGAATAAACTTAAATAATGTGATGTATAAGAATTACCGTCACCAAGTGCTGTTAAATGTCCTGTTTTATCAAAATAACTTTTTGAATGATAATAGCTGTATGATGTAACGAATATCATTCGTTTCTTTTTTACCGGCCAATCTGCATAGCAGATTTGCAAAATAAAAACAGTAAGTAAAAAAGAGATGAACAGTTTCATTTTTATTTAAAAAATTAGGATTAGGTAGAATAAACGCAAAGAGTTTTTAAGTAATTGTAAGGATGAGGAATTTGATTCATCAATCTTATCACTACA
>CAIVCF010000145.1 GCA_903904335.1 uncultured Chitinophagaceae bacterium
AGAACAATCAAATGCCTGGATGGATGCATTTAAAGGAATTATCATCCGATACGAAAAACTGACAAGAAACTGGTGGAGTATGCTCTGGTTGTGTATTACATCTATTTTTATCAGAAAATTAAAAGTTTAAACAAGTTCAATATAAAAAAGCAATGAATAAATATTGGTTAAAAGAACCTGAAGCACATGATTTCCCCGCAGCTTATGATTATTTGGAACTTTTATATGATCCAAAAGATGCAAAGATCATTGTAGATAAATTGAGGAAAGCAAAAACGATCAGTAAGAAAGCAAAAGACATTTTGCGCGCAAGTATATTGCCTTTATTACCTAAGGAAAATATGCATGTGACCGAGAATATCAGGAAAGTGAAAAAAGGGAAGAAACTGTCACCGGTATTGTTGACAAGAGGAGAAGGAAAGCTGATCATTGCAGATGGTTATCATCGCTTATGCGCTATTTACTATCTATCCGAAGATCTTGAGATCCCCTGCAGATTGGTGTAATAAAAATTTTATTGTTATATAAAATAAAACTCCCCGATTTTCTTCAGGGAGTTTTATTATTTTCAAAACTATTTCTATTTCTTCGCCGGTATTTGTGATTTGATATAATCAGCCTGTTCTTTTAATCCTGCGGCTTCTTTTTTAGTAGCCAATCCCTGCAATAAAAATTGATTGATGAACGGATCTGTCTGGCTTCTGTATGCACCCGGAATACTTTCTCTGAATGTAACGATCTGATTAACTCCCTTTTTTACTTTGGTGTTATCTTTTATTTTGCCCAATAAAGTAACGAATGACTGTAATTGCTGAAACTTGCCGTCTGACATAGGTGTTTTCTCAAACTCTTCCGAAACAAAATCAAAAGAACTCTCATCACCATAAGTGATCAATACTGTTGAAATAGCAGTGGATAATTTTCCTTTCGCCGGTTTTTTACTTAATTCTTTGGCTGCATTAAAAGCACCTGTTGAATCTATTTTTGACCATGCTTCCAAAGCACTTCCTGCAATGCTGTAAGATGAATCGTACACAGCTTTTGCGAACAAAGGTTTGTATTCCTCTTTTTTATACTTTCCCAGGATCTCGATGGCTTTTGCACGAACCGTTGGTTTGGTATCATTCTTTGCAAGGTCAGCTAATATCGGCTCCGACTGCTTTTTAACAGCATCATTCGAAATATTGATCTTGGTCAAAGTATAGATACGCAGATTGAAGTAAGGATCTTTCAATGCAGTTGTTAAAAGTTCCAATGCTTTGGGATCGGATTGATTTTTAGCAGCAAAATCTATCGCTTCTCTTCTGTCGAGATATAAGCCTGCATATTTATATTGATGGATATAATTATCCAAACTTTTATTTTCTTTTTTCTCGCATAATAAGATCTTGTCTCCGTCAAAATTGATCAGATCAGGTTTTGAACTTACTGCAAAAGAAAAAGTATCAACAGCATTTTCTGCCCAAATAGTATAACGCTTCTTTTCATTGCCGATATAAATATCAATGGCTGCAGGCAGTTTGAATATTTTATCTTTTTGTGTTTGCTGAACGATCACAGTAGCAACTCTCTTTTCAACATCATAATTGTAAGTGATATTTAATTTAGGATGGCCGCTGCCGTAATACCATTGATTCCAATACCAGTTGAGATCCTGCCCTGAAGCTTCTTCAAAAGCCAAACGCAATTGATGTGCTTCGGCATTTTTGAATTTGTTATTGGTGAGATAAATATTCAATGCCTTAAAAAATAAACTGTCGCCCAAATAAGTACGCAGCATATTTAAGATACGGCCGCCTTTGTGATAACTTATCGCGTCAAATACATCTTCTTTGTCGCTATAATAAAAACGCACTAAATTTTTATTATAGTTTTCAGGATTGGACAGATAAGTCTGCATATCCTTATAATTAATATAATCGCCTGCATCTTTTCCGTACTTATGTTCAAACCACAATGTTTCGCTGAAGTTGGCGAAAGATTCATTCACGGTGATATTGCTCCAGCTTTCAGTTGTAACCAGATCGCCAAACCATTGGTGAAATAATTCATGTGCCACATAATCTTCAAATCCATTGCCATCCACTAATTCTCTGGCATCTTGTTGTAATGCATCAGTGTGTAAAGTTGTTGTAGTATTTTCCATAGCACCGCTCACATAATCACGACCGGTTATCTGAGCATATTTCTGCCAGGGATAATCGATGCCTGTTATTTTAGAATAGAAAGCGATCATTTCAGGCGTATTACCGAAGATCTTACGCGCAACAGGCGCATATTCTTTTTCTACATAATAACTCACTTCTTTTCCTTTATATGAATCTTTGATCACACTGTATTCACCAACACCCATGAAGAATAAATAAGGAGAATGCGGTAGATCCATTTTCCAGTAATCGGTTCTGGTGCCGTTACTGTTTTTTGTTTGGCTGATCAATAAGCCGTTTGAGAGTGTCAGATATTTTGAAGGAACAGTGATATAAATTTCTTCTGTTGTTTTTTGATTGGGTTTATCGATAGTAGGAAACCAGGCAGAGTTAGATTCTGTTTCGCCTTGAGTCCATATTTGTGTTGGCTTATTTTTTTCTTCACCTAATGGGTTGATGAAATACAAACCTTTTGCATCATTGATAGCAGCGCTGCCTTTTGATTTCAGCTCATTGGGTTTTGCGGTATAATCAATGAAAACAATATAATTTTCAGTTGAGCGATACTTTTTATTGAGTTGGATGGAAAGAAAGGAAGAATCATAACTGTATTTCAGGTCAGTGTATTTCCCGTTTGCATATAGAGCAACTTTATAGATGTTCATTCCTTTTGCATCTAATTTCAACGAATCAGTTGCATAAAAATGAGGATGTAAAGTGATCCATGCTTTTCCATATAGATACGATTTAGCATAATCGAACTTCACTTCTAATTTGGTATGAACAAGATCGTTGATCTTAGTGGCAGAGCCTCGGTAATTTTTCTTCCAGCTCGTATCAGCAGTTTCCTGCTGTGCATCAACAATAAGAGCTGTAAATAAACAGATCGATAGCAGATATTTTTTCATGTTTGGTTTTTTGTGGGGATAAAGATAAAATGTTGTCTATACAATAAATTCATAATTTTTTAAAAAGATAATTTCAGGAATGGGTGGAGAATTTACAGGTTGTTAGCTGTAAATTCAATTAGATTTGTATGACCCATTTTTTTTAGAATATATGATGCGCATATTGAGTAAAGGTTTTATTGTATTAGTTTTAATTTTATGTGTTTCAAGCCTGAAAGCACAGCAGGAAAAGCATTTTGTTTTTATTCAGAGTGAAAATAAACAACCTTATTATATTAATTTGAATGGTCAAACATATAACAGTACCAAATCAGGCTATACCATCATTTCTCAATTATTGGCAGGAAAATATTATTTCACGATCAGTTTCCCCAAAAATCAATATCCCGAACAGAAATTCATCGTGGATATTAATATGAATGACCGGGGAACAGGTTATTCGCTCAAACAATTCGCAGAAAAAGGATGGGGCTTGTTCAATATTCTTGATTACAGTATTATCATGGCTGATAATGGAACGACTGTTCTTAAAAAAGACACAGAATTAGTAAAGACAGATTCTATTGTATCAGCAAATAAAAAAGATACTGCAATGACTGCCATTGCAAAAGCAGATTCTGTTTCAGTAACTAACCAAAAAGAAAAAGACACCATCAAAACATCATCAATACCGGATTCTGATTCTGTTTTGAAAAATAATACAGGAGTAGCCGATGCAAAAATCGGAATGCCTGTTACTACTGAAAAAAAGATCATCAAGTCATTTGAACTAATTGCGGCAACAAGTGTAGATCAGATATACATAGACCGCAGCCGGAAGAAAGCAGATACGATCGCGATCTTTATTCCATTGACACAAAAAACTGATACTGTTCCTGTAATAAAGAGATGCCAGTCAACCGCAACGGATGATGACTTTCACAAAATAAGGTTAGACATGGCAGCAGCCACTACCAACGAGTTCATGCTTGTTACAGCTAAAAATTATTTTAAAATAAAATGTTATACAATTGTGCAGATAAAGAATCTCGGGGTGCTTTTTTTATCAGAAGAAAGTCGCTTGCAATTTTTTGAAACTGCCAAACCGTTCTTGTCTGATCCCGAAAATTACCCTTCATTGGAATCGCAGTTCATCAAACCTGAATCGATCGAAAAATTCAGGTTAACTGTACAAAGCAATTAACCATGCACCGCTATTTTTTAGAATTGGCATATAAAGGCACTGCATACAGTGGTTTTCAGGTGCAGGAGAATGCAAATACCATTCAGTCAGAAACAGAAAGGGCGTTGGAAATATTTTTCAAACAGAAAATAAGCTTGACCGGATCATCCCGAACAGATGCGGGTGTGCATGCGCTGCAGAATTTCTTTCATTTTGATACAGAACTGAACATCACGAATGAACAGTTGTATAATATCAATGCGATATTGCCAGGCGATATTGTTGCAAAAGCAATTTATCCGGTAAAGAATGATGCGCATGTCAGGTTTAGTGCAATGGCCAGAGAATACCATTATTATATATATACAACCAAGAATCCTTTTTTAGCGGACAGGGCATGGTTTTATCCTTTTACTGTAGATATTGATATATTGAACGAAGCCGCTGCTATCTTGATGCAGTATAAGGATTTCACTTCCTTTTCAAAACGAAATACCCAGGTAAATACTTTTGAATGCAGTATTACAAATTCTCAATGGAAGCTGGAGAATGATTGTTATGTATATGAGGTAAGATCGAACCGATTTTTAAGGGGAATGGTGAGGGGATTGGTGGGTACCATGTTAAAAGCGGGAAGAAAAATAATAACCATCGATCAGTTTAAAAATATAATCGAAGCAAAGGATTGTACCAAAGCAGATTTTACCACACCGGCCCATGGATTGTTTTTAGCGGCCGTGGATTATCGGGAAGATATTTTTATTAAGACAAACACGATTATCCATCCATAAGCGAGAGAAGGATTAGGCAACAGGATGTCCTCAATGTTTTATTGAGGGTTATTTACTACGAATCATACAGGGATTAAGTACGCTTTATATAGGGAGTATATAAGGAGTATATAAGGAGTATGCGCCAACCTGGCATCATTTGTCTTATGCTGTCTTTTTACAAAGAATGCTGTATAATGTTTTTTTGATTTCCAGTTGTATCGATGAGATTGAGCAGGGATATCCTTTTTGTTATTCCGGTTTTATTTCTAATTATTCCTATGAGAAGTTTCATCTCGGGGTTGGCCTTTGAACTTCCATGTACACCTGCTAATCTGCGTAAAGCATATAACGAGCTCGGGTTGTTGCAGGCTGACAATAGGATTGCCCAAAAGGCTTCTTAAACCGATTGCTTAGCTGCTAAGCCTTTAAAAAAAGACAGGGATCGCAGATCTTAACACTAAAATTCATCGGTAGAAACATGTAAACACCTAGGTTATCAAGCCTGTCGGGATGATGAACCGCTTCAATGCATTGGGATATAATTATTTTTATGAGATCCTGTTTCATTTTTAATGATGGGTATATATAAATGTTTTTCAACTAAAGGGCATTGCCAAAGGGGGGATCATCTATAGAGCATTTTTAGTACACATGCACTTATTCCTTCAAGCCGGTAAGTTTAATATTTATTGCTGTCAGTATTTGACAATACCCCTGTTAGTTGTGGTTTTTCATAGTAAGATCTTTGAAGTATCCTTTATTTTAAAATCATTGATAAAGAAGCTAAAGGGTTATTGCAAGGAGACTGTGAAAGAAAAGGAATATTTTTTTTTTCGTCTGAAAGGCTTATGGGTAAAGGGTTTTAGCGAATTGAAAAAACTATCTTCAAAAAAGATTTGGAAAGAAAGATTACACGCTTATCTTTGCACCCCGCAATTGAAAAAACGCGCTGATCTTTGAAGACGAAATGAAGCATAAAAAGAAGAAATGTGCAGAAAGAATAGTAATAAAATTTGCTGATAAAAATCCTCGTCTTATCTTTGCCGTCCGCTAAAAACGGAAGCTCTTAAAAAACAGATTATCACACAAAGAATTCTGAAATAAAACTCAGAAAATTTTGGTTGAAATACAAATGACTCTTACCTTTGCAACCCCAATTAAAAGGGTGGCTTTGAAAAAGTCAAAAAGATCTTTGAAAGTTTGGAAGTAACAGCACATATTTTCTTGAAGAAAACATGTAAGGTTTTAAAGCACAATCAAATTAATAACTATCCGACGTTAATTTCGATTAATTGAGATTAAGTCAGATCAAAACTCATTTACAATGGAGAGTTTGATCCTGGCTCAGGATGAACGCTAGCGGCAGGCTTAATACATGCAAGTCGTGGGGCAGCATGAGTAGCAATACTTGATGGCGACCGGCAAACGGGTGCGGAACACGTACACAACCTTCCTATAAGTGGGGAATAGCCCAGAGAAATTTGGATTAATACCCCGTAACATAACGATATGGCATCATATTGTTATTATAGCTTCGGCGCTTATTGATGGGTGTGCGGCTGATTAGATAGTTGGCGGGGTAACGGCCCACCAAGTCTACGATCAGTAGCTGATGTGAGAGCATGATCAGCCACACGGGCACTGAGACACGGGCCCGACTCCTACGGGAGGCAGCAGTAAGGAATATTGGACAATGGACGCAAGTCTGATCCAGCCATGCCGCGTGAAGGATTAAGGCCCTCTGGGTTGTAAACTTCTTTTATAGGGGACGAAAAAGGGATTTTCTAATCCAACTGACGGTACCCTATGAATAAGCACCGGCTAACTCCGTGCCAGCAGCCGCGGTAATACGGAGGGTGCAAGCGTTATCCGGATTCACTGGGTTTAAAGGGTGCGTAGGCGGGCAGGTAAGTCAGTGGTGAAATCCTTGAGCTTAACTCGAGAACTGCCATTGATACTATCTGTCTTGAATATTGTGGAGGTAAGCGGAATATGTCATGTAGCGGTGAAATGCTTAGATATGACATAGAACACCGATTGCGAAGGCAGCTGGCTACACAAATATTGACGCTGAGGCACGAAAGCGTGGGGATCAAACAGGATTAGATACCCTGGTAGTCCACGCCCTAAACTATGGATACTCGACATTTGCGATACACAGCAA
>CAIVCF010000146.1 GCA_903904335.1 uncultured Chitinophagaceae bacterium
AGTTTGTAGAATTTATTATTCCGTCACGGGAATAAGGTTAGTAAATAATGTTTTTTGGTCAGTAAACAGGCACAAGCTAATATTTTTTTCTTGTAAGTGAAAACAGTGCGTATAAGAACTAATCCACATACAGGGCAATTACACGTCTATTTTGGCATATTTGGCGTGTGTTTCGATGAATTCTCGTCTCGGAGCCACATCATCGCCCATCAGCATGCTGAAAACGCCATCTGCCACTGCCAGGCTTTCAATCGTTACCTGTTTCAGGGTTCTGCGGGCTGGATCCATGGTTGTTTCCCATAATTGTTCTGCATTCATCTCTCCCAAACCTTTGTAACGTTGGGTGGTAACAGAATCATCTTTTCCGCCACCTAACTTCTCGATCCAGTATTTTCTTTGTTCTTCTGAATAAGCGTAAGATTGTTCTTTTCCTTTCTTCACCAAATACAATGGTGGTTGGGCAATATATACATAACCCTGTTCCACCAACTCTTTCATATATCTGAAAATAAAAGTCAGAATTAAAGTAGCGATGTGAGAACCATCCACATCAGCATCCGTCATAATGATGAGTTTATGATAACGGAGTTTTGACAAATTCAATTGTTTGGGATCCTCAGGCGTGCCCACAGTTACACCCAACGCTGTATACATATTTCTGATTTCCTCGTTCTCATAGATCTTATGCTCCATTGCTTTTTCCACATTCAATATCTTACCGCGCAATGGAAGGATGGCCTGATAGCTTCTGTCACGTCCCTGCTTTGCTGTACCGCCGGCACTATCCCCTTCTACCAGATACAATTCACATTTTTCAGCATCTCTTTCACTGCAATCGGCCAATTTGCCCGGTAATCCGCCGCCGCTTAATACCGTTTTGCGCTGAACTAATTCTCTTGCCTTTTTTGCTGCAACACGGGCCTGTGCTGCTAATACAATCTTAGAAATAACATTCTTTGCTTCCCTTGGATTTTCTTCGAGATAAGCCAATAAAGCTTTACCAACTGTTGATTGAACCGTACCTGCTACATCACTGTTACCCAATTTTGTTTTGGTCTGTCCTTCAAATTGCGGTTCCGGAACTTTTACAGAAATGATGGCACTTAATCCTTCCCTGAAATCATCACCCTCCACTTCCACTTTTGCTCTTTCAAATAATCCTTCTTTATCACCATAAGATTTGAAAACTCTTGTCAATGCCTGTCTGAAGCCGGTTACATGCGTTCCACCTTCGATGGTGTTGATATTATTTACATAAGAAAAAATATGTTCTTTAAAATCATCGTTGTAAGTCATGGCAACTTCAACAGCCACATTGCTTACTTCGTCCAATCCTTCAAAATATAAGGTAGTTGAGATTAGCGGTGTGCGGTTGCTGTTTTTATCCAGCATTTCCACAAACTCCACAATACCGCCTTCGCTGTAAAAAGTCTTCGTGTAATTCAATCCATCTTCTTCTTTTTCACGCAGATCATTTAAAATGATATTGATCCGTTTGTTTAGGTACGATAATTCACGTAAACGTCCCTCCAGAATATCTCTCTTAAAAACAGTTTCCTGAAAGATGGTTGCATCAGGCCAGAAGTGAACCGTGGTACCGGTTTTATCAGATAAGCCTATTTCACGAACCGCATAAGCAGGTTTGCCTTCATGATATTCCTGTTCAAATACTTTTCCTTCGCGATAAACTGTTACTTGTAATGTGCTGCTTAAGGCATTTACACAACTTACACCAACACCATGCAAACCGCCGGAAACTTTATAAGTGTTCTTATCAAACTTGCCACCGGCATGAAGAACCGTCATCACAACTTCCAATGCACTTCTTTTTTCCTTGGTATGCATGGCAGTTGGGATACCACGACCGTCATCAACAACACTGATGGAATTATCTTCATGAATGTTTACAATAATATTCTTACAATATCCGGCCAACGCTTCATCGATACTGTTATCAACTACTTCATAAACCAAATGGTGAAGCCCTTTTACACTTACATCTCCAATGTACATGGCGGGTCTTTTTCTAACCGCTTCCAATCCTTCTAATACCTGAATACTATCAGCACCGTAATTCTTATTCTGTGCATCGTTACTGCTTTGTTGTTCTTCTGTCATAAATGCTTGTCCTGCTTGATTTTGATAAAATTTATAAAGCCTGCGAAAATAAGGGAAATTAGGCTCTTATGAGCGATAAATCTTCCCTATTTTTCCACTATTTTTTTATGGAAATTTTGGACGGGAAAACAGACGGGATTATTGCTTTGATCTGATGTCTACTTTATAATTGGCTGGCTTATTAAAATCGATGACAACTTCTTCCTGTCCGATCTTGAAATTGACACTGAAAGGGTAAATGACGTCTTTAAAATAATAAAAATTTGATTTGGGCGTATTGGTTACGGCATCCATACTCAAATAGCTTCCTTTGTTGACGATAACATCGGAAATAACCGGTTTGGGAACTTCACCTCCATTATAAATAGATGCCCCGCCCCCAGAAACGCTTGTCAAATAAACTTCTATCTGAAATGGGGTGGTAGTTGTTTTTAATTCATCCACTTTTACAGAACTGATCATGTATGATTTGCTCTGAACTCTGTACGGTGCTTCATACAATCCGGCATACATTCCTTTTTTCCAAAAACCTGTGATGATACTGTCTTTAGCGGAAGCAGTAACATAATGCATCACTCCTTCTCCTTCTTTCATTCCGTTTTTGAATGCACCTTCATACCAACTTCCATTTTTCCAAGTATATTTTCCTGTTCCGTCCGGAAGCCCGTTTTTGAAGTCACCCTCATAAACATCTTCCCCTGTTGCTTTTCCCTTTCCATGTGCTTTTTGTCCTTTACATTCTCCCGTATAGCTGCCCTGCAATTCTTTTACACTTACTGTACAGTCAGCTTGTTGCGCCATACAATAATTCACTGATAATAAAAAAGCGATCGATAGGGTTTTCATGATTCTGTTTTTCATCATTAAATATAGGCTAAAAAATAAAAATATTATAAATTTTTCATAAGAAATTATTAGTCAATTTTAACAGGCCCTTTATTATAAAACAGAAGCAAAGTTCAGTATCTTACAAACTCGTGACTTGGAAATTAGATGTAGATACATTAATTTTGCTGTTCAAACATGATTCAGGCATTAGACATATTAAAAGTAGCACAACGCGGCGGTATAGACCCCAGCATGGATTTGTTGTATCAGAAACAACAAAACATTCCCGGCTCTATTCAGTATGATATACGCCGTTATTACGCTCAAAATCCCTGGATCGCTGAAGATACCGGCATGATGGTGTATCACTACAATGCAAAACGTCCTTCAGAAAATTATCTTGAACTCCGTTATTGCACCACCGGCAACAGATATTGCGAAGAAAAAAGTTGCGCTCAGTGTTTACAATTACCTACTGAGGCATGCAGCGGTAAACACAGAACAGTTGATGTTTTCATTTTTCATTTTACTTCTACTTTCCTGCACCAGTTTACCCACAACGTAAAACTGAGCAACAGAAAAGATGAAGTGCTTGCATTCAAACATCCCAACGCTTTCAATAAAATATTTACCCTATCGCTTAGAAAACGCAATATTTTAGATGCGTTGCTCAACCACAGTTACAGCGGTGCATTAGAAAATATTTTCGTGAATGCCAAAATACACGAATTGTTATTGTATAGTTTGGATCATTTGATCGACGAAAAAGAAGAAGGCTTTACCTGCAAATTTTTGGCAGATGACAGAAGCAAAGAATCCATTCATCAGGCAAGAGAAATTTTATTGCAGCATATCGGCGATCCTTTAACCATCAAGGAACTCAGTCGCAAAGTTGCCATGAATGAATGTTATTTAAAGAAAGGTTTCAAAGAAATATTCGGTACCACTATTTTCGATTTTTATCAGCAACAAAGAATGGAACACGCCAAATATTTGTTGTACGAAAAATCCTTGTCTGTTACAGATGTATCAGCCATGCTTGGCTATTCTTCCATTTCACATTTTTCCGCTGCTTTCAAAAAGCATACTGGGTTAAAACCGTGTGAACTGCTTAAATGAGTTTTTTCATCTCTTTTGATCGATATCAATAGATTTAGTCAACTACTGCGCCCATTTATCTCTTTCTGAGATTTTCCGATTGATTTTGATCGTCTTTTTTTCATGTATTTGTCCGCATGGTTAAAGTTTAGTTCCGCATATTCCATTTTATATTGCTGCAAAGAATACTATTTAATTGTCTAATACTACAATAAATGTTTCCATTATTTCAATTGTTGGTTTCTAAGGAATCTCTTTTTCGTTTCTTTAAAAGGCTTATTTTTTAAAAGTTCATTCTTACAAGATGGTCATTGCACATTTTCTCAAACAGCTTTCCAAAATCAATATCAACCCTTCAACAATTGATATTTTATAATAACCGATGACATGGGTTCAGTTAATATTTCCCTATTGAGCAAATTGGATAAAAATCCTGTCTTGGTTATTATTCATGTTTGCATTTTTTTCATAGAAGATATATCCCTTATTTAGAGAGGATTCAGTAAGCATTTATTTTCTTCAATAAGTCAGGAATAAGCTACCTATAAGCTATCTATAAGCCACCTATAAGCTACCCTTAAATGACCTGACTTATAGGAAGCTTATCCTTACCTTAGTGATAAGTTAAGTAATGATTATTTGTATTCTTATTTCCCTGCAAGCCCGAATCAAAACTAATATGTTGTTGGGTAAAGCCCGGCATCGATTGTATTAGCTGCAATGATGAGGGTTCGTCCGGTTAGGGGATTAGATATGCGGTTGTTTACCGCTGTTTTATTGCTCTGATCGGTAGAATAGCGCATCGATACTTTTGGTTTCTCTGTCACCCAAGAACTCATTACATTTACTGCATGAGAAACTTATTCATCACAATTCTTGCCACCATTTTCATTTCCTGCAATAACAAACAATCCGTTAACCTGATCGTTCATAACGCCACCATTTATACCGTTGATCCTTCTTTTGCCACAGCAGAAGCCATGGCCATAAAAGACGGGAAAATCATAGCAACAGGAACAACTGAGTTCATTCAAAAAAATTACGAAGCAAAAGAAAATATTGATGCCGAAAAGAAAACAGTGTATCCCGGCTTTATTGATGCACATGCTCATTTTGTGGGCTATGGCCAGTCATTATTTGTTGCCGATCTCTACGATACGAAAAGTTTTGATGAAGTATTGGAAAGACTGAAATCCTTTGCTGCTGCACATCCTGACGAAAAATGGATTCTCGGAAGAGGGTGGGATCAAAATAAATGGCCCGGTAAAGCTTACCCTACCAATGAAAAACTCAATCAATTATTCCCTGATCGACCTGTTTACATTACCCGTGTTGACGGACATGCTGCCATCTGCAATCAAAAAGCATTTGACCTTGCTCATGTAAAACCCGGCGCCACCATTAGCGGCGGTGATGCGGAAACCAAAAACGGAAAATTAACCGGTGTACTAATTGATAACGCGAAGGAATTAGTGAACAATAATATCCCGCCATTATCAAAAGAAGATTTCGCAAAAAGATTATTGGCTGCTGAGAAAAATTGTTTTGCTATTGGATTAACAACGATCACTGATTGCGGATTAAGTTACAAAGATGTTGATGTTATTGATACTTTGCAACAACAGGGTAAACTCAACATGCGATTGTATATCATGTTAAGCGACGACAAAGAAAATTTTGTGCATTATTTACCCAAAGGCCCGTATAAAACGGATAAGCTTTTTGTGCATGGTTTTAAGTTTTATGCAGATGGTGCATTGGGCAGCAGAGGCGCCTGTTTGTTGCAACCCTATTCTGACAGAAAAGACTGGAAAGGTTTTTTATTGAGCAGTATCCAACATTTTGATTCATCTGCGCAAATACTGGCAGGCACTGATTTTCAGATGTGCACACATGCTATTGGTGATTCAGGGAACAGAATGATATTGAATGTTTATACCAAAGTTTTAAAAGGAAAAAATGATAAGCGTTGGCGTATTGAACATGCACAAATAATCAATGCCAATGATTTTGATCTGTTCGGCCAATCTTCCATCGTTCCCTCTGTTCAACCCACACATGCCACCAGCGATATGTATTGGGCTGAAGAACGTTTGGGTACAAAAAGATTGAAAGGCGGGTATGCCTACAAACAACTCCTGCAACAAAACGGATGGATACCATTGGGAACGGATTTTCCGGTAGAAGATATCTCTCCTTTCAAAACATTTTTAGCAGCGGTGGTTCGGAAAGATGCAAAAGGTTTTCCTGCAAACGGTTTTCAAACAGAGAATGCATTGAGCAGGGAAGAGACCATCAAAGGCATGACCATTTGGGCAGCCAAAGCTGATTTTTTAGAAAAGGAAGTAGGCAGTTTGGAAAAAGGGAAGAAAGCTGATTTTATTATACTCGACAATGACCTGATGAAAGTGGATGAAAAAAATATTCTCAACACAAAAGTGACCGCTACTTATCTGGGCGGAAAGAAAGTGTTCGGAAAATAACCCCTTCATTCAGCCTATTTCACTTATCGCCTATTCAGACAAATCATTAGTTCACCGATTATCACTCTGAGACTCTCGAAGACTGCTAAACGTAAAGTTTGTTTTAAAATCATGGTTCGAGTGCCTCACCATGACATGATAACTCATAACCGAATGACATTCTTTTTTGGAATTCCTGCCTATCTTCTTATCATCTCCTTCGTATCTTTTGGCTGGTTTCTTCGGGAGTTCTTCGAGAGCCCAGCAATAAAACAGCTATAAGGTAGCAGGAAATCACGAAGGAATTACGAAGAAAAGGATACCCCGACCCCTAAAGGGGAGTATGACATTCCATGATCAGGGTTGCCAACCTTTTAGGTGAAACAGTGGCAGAGAGTATAATTGCTGTTATTTACCGCTAATCCCTTTGTTTTAAGAAAAATTATAATTCCACATCAAAAGATAGGCTTACAAAAGCCAAAGACCTATACGTAATTTTCTTAGCTTTGCAGCCTTTAAAAACAAGCAGGACAGGAGTTTTATGAGTGCTACATACAAAGAATTTTCAGGACTGAATTTACCCGCCATTGAAAAAGAGATTTTGCAACAATGGGAAGAGCGTCATGCTTTTGAAAAAAGTGTTTCCTTACGTGAAGGCGCAAAACCCTTCGTGTTTTATGAAGGCCCGCCCAGTGCCAACGGTATGCCGGGTATTCATCACGTGATCTCCAGAACATTGAAAGATATGGTTTGCCGCTATAAAACCATGCAGGGTTTTCAGGTAAAACGTAAAGGTGGTTGGGATACGCATGGCTTACCTGTTGAATTAGGCGTTGAAAAAGAATTAGGTATTACCAAAGAAGATATCGGTAAAAAAATATCGGTTGAAGAGTATAATAAAAAATGCCGCGAAGCGGTATTGCGTTACAAGAATGAGTGGGATAATATCACGAAGAAAATGGGTTATTGGGTGGATCTGAATGATCCCTACATCACGTTTGAAAATAATTATATTGAAAGTTTATGGTGGATCTTGAAACAATTATACAATAAAGATCTGTTGTATGAAAGTGTAAGTATTCAACCTTATTCACCGGCAGCGGGAACAGGATTAAGTTCGCACGAATTAAATCAGCCCGGCACTTATAAAGATGTAAAAGACACCAGTGCTGTTGCGATGTTCAGAGCAGTGCAGGATGATAAAAATAAATTCTTACATGATGCTGTGCATGGTGCAGAAGTTTTCTTTTTAGCATGGACAACCACTCCTTGGACATTGCCTTCAAATTTAGGATTGACCGTTGGGCCCAATATTGATTATGTTTTAGTAAAAACTTTTAATCCATATACACATCTTCCCATCAATGTAGTATTGGCGAAAGCCTTGCTGAGTAAGTATTTCAAAGAAGATGGAAAAGATGCTGATTTTGATGCTTATAATGAAAAAGCAAAAATTCTTCCCTGGAAGATCATTTCTGCATTCAAAGGAAGTGATTTAGAAAATTGCCGTTACGAACAATTGATGCCTTACGAAGCCAACAGTGCAGCTATTGCGGGTGGTGATCCTTTCAGAATTATTTTAGGAGATTTTGTAACCACAGAAGATGGAACCGGTATCGTTCACACCGCCCCGGCTTTTGGTGCAGACGATTATAAAGTGGGAAAGAAAAATAATATCGGCATTTTAACGATGGTGGATCGTGAAGGAAAATTTTTAGACGGCTTGGGAGAATTCAGCAATCGTTATGTAAAGAATTACAAGGATGAAAAAGATTATGTAGATGTGAATGTAGACATATGCGTGAAACTGAAAAAAGAAAATCGTGCTTTCAAAGTTGAAAAATACGAACACAGTTATCCGCATTGCTGGAGAACCGATAAACCCATTTTATATTATCCATTGGATGCATGGTTCATCAAGACCACTGCATTAAAAGACAGAATGGTTGAATTGAATAAGACCATTAACTGGAAACCAAAATCAACCGGTGAAGGTCGTTTTGGGAATTGGTTAGAAAATATGGTGGATTGGAATTTGAGTCGCAGCCGTTATTGGGGAACACCGCTTCCTGTATGGCGTTCAGAAGATGGCACTGAAGAAATTTGCATTGGTTCCATCAAAGAATTATTGGAAAAAGCAGAAGAAGCTAAAAAGATTTTGGGTGATACCATCAACGGTCAACTGTCAACTGTCACTTTGGATTTACACAAACCTTTTGTTGATGAAATTATTTTAGTCAGTGCAAGCGGCAAAGCCATGAAACGTGTTGCCGATCTGATCGATGTTTGGTTCGATAGCGGCGCCATGCCTTATGCACAATGGCATTTCCCTTTTGAGAATAAAGAAATTTTTACGAATAGTTATCCTGCAGATTTTATTTGCGAAGGTGTTGATCAAACACGTGGTTGGTTTTATACATTACATGCCATCGGCAGTTTAATTAAAGAAAGTGTTGCTGAAGAATTAGCGAAAGCAGGTTTGCCAACTGATAAAGTGGATGGCCGTGCTTTTAAAACTGTTGTATCAAACGGATTGGTGTTGGATAAGAACGGCAATAAGATGAGCAAACGTTTGGGCAATGTGGTAAATCCTTTTGATACCATTGAAAAATATGGTGCCGATGCCACCCGTTGGTATCTCATTACCAATGCATCTCCCTGGGATAATTTGAAATTCGATCTGGCGGGCATTCAGGAAGTACAAAGAAAGTTCTTCGGAACACTATATAATACGTATCAATTCTTTGCATTATACGCAAATGTGGATGGATTTGCTTTTAAAGAAAATTATATTGCTTTAAAAGATCGTCCCGAAATTGATCGCTGGATCCTATCATCACTCCATACATTAACTAAAACAGTTACTGAAGCATTGGATGATTATGAGCCAACCCTTGCCGGCCGTGCCATTGAAGAGTTTGTAGATGAACATCTCAGCAACTGGTATGTTCGTTTATGCAGAAGAAGATTCTGGAAAGGTGAATACGAAGCCGATAAGATTTCTGCGTATCAAACTTTGTACGAATGTTTGGAAACCATCACAAGATTAATGGCTCCTATTTCTCCGTTCTTCAGTGATGCTGTTTTTCAAAACTTAAATGCAATTACAGGAAGGTTTACTGTTTCATCCATTCACCATACCGATTTTCCAAAAGCAAATCTCGAAGCCATTGATATTGATCTGGAGCAAAGAATGCAATTGGCGCAGGAAATATGTTCTCTGATATTATCGCTTCGTAAAAAAGTTAATATCAAAGTCCGTCAGCCCTTGCAAAAAGTTTTCATTCCGGCTCTTGATGATCGAATGCATACTCAAATTGCTGCCATTGAAGATATCATCAGGAATGAAGTGAATGTAAAAGAAGTGGTGATCCTGCATTCGAATAATGATATCATCAAACGAAAAGCAAAAGCCAATTTCAAAACTTTGGGCAAACGTTTGGGAGCTCAAATGAAATGGGCTGCAGACATGATCGCCAATATGGATGATGAAGCGATCGGAACCGTTTTGGAAGGTATGTACACTTTGAACGGAGTGGACTATGCTTTTGACAATGAGGACCCGATCATTATTCATCCCGAAGATATTGAAGTGACCGTTCAGGAAATTCCCGGATTTGAAGTGGCAACAAAGGGCAATTTGACAGTGGCATTGGACATTGTGATCAGCGAAATTCTGCAAAAAGAAGGAGATGCCCGTGAATTCGTGAATCGCATTCAAAGTATTCGAAAAGAGAGCGGTTTTGACCTGACAGACAGGATAGAAGTGACAGTTTTGGAGAACAAAAATCTGTATTCTTCTATTAATGATAATAAAATCTATATTTGCGGCGAAATTTTAGCAGACGATATTGCTTGGGTGCCCCAATTAAATGAGGGTACCGACATAGAAGTAAACGAGATTTTGCTGAAAGTTACCATAACAAAAAAAGGATAAAACTGTATGGCTACAAAGAAACCTGCACCTAAAAAGGCTGTAAAAGCTGTTGCAAAACCTGCTAAAAAGGTTGCAGCAGCAAAAAAAGCAACAAAACCGGCCCCTAAAAAAGCAGCAAAACCCACAGCGAAAAAAGTAGTTCCTGCAAAAAAAGCGGCAAAACCGGCCCCTAAAAAAGCAGCAAAACCCACAGCGAAAAAAGCGGCTCCTGTAAAAAAAGCTGCTAAGCCTGTTCCTGTTAAAAAAGCAGTCGTAAAACCAGCACCTGCCCCTAAAAAAAAGCAGCACCTGATAAGCATGTACCTGCAGCTAAACCA
>CAIVCF010000147.1 GCA_903904335.1 uncultured Chitinophagaceae bacterium
ATTTTGCAATATCATCATTCCACCATTCGTAAGGAGGAATGAATAATCTTCTTTCCGGATCATACACATCTAATTGTTCCATTGCCTGTTCATTCAAATTATAATCATGTACAAAAGTTTCTCTGCTGATCAATGTACTGTCGCGTTTATTCCAATCGCAATACAATAAATGATCATTCGAGTGAGGGCCTAAATAATAAAAATTCTCATCGAGTAATTTGATGTTGGCGGTATTCCTTGGATCATTATAAAATTTTCCTGTAAAAAAGAAAGAACCTGAAATGTTTTCTTGCTTCAGTGTTTTGGCAATAACAGGAATGCCTTCACCAAATTCATCTGCCGTAAATACCAATGCAATTTCTTTTTTGGTACTGTCGCCTCGCACTATCGCACCATGACTCCATGTGAGATTTTTTTTTGGCGTGATTGATTTAGGCATAGCAATCAAATTTTTACTTTCTGATTCTTTGGCAGCCAATAAATAAATGAGATTCGCAGTTCCATCCATAGTTGGTTCATTGGTGCTGTAATCGCCATAATCATCATGGTAGACAGCCATATCACTTTGAAAATCTTTGTACGAATCTTCATGAGTGAGTTTGATGCCGATCAAATGTTTATAAATGGAAGTGTACACCGGGCCGTCGATCAATCCACCATTGATCGGATAATTTTTTAAATGCGTGAATGCAGAATGCGGATCAACAGGTGTATCTCCCCAAGTAGGTAAACCATACACCATGCTTGTGCCCCAAGGGTTACAGCCAAATAGCCAATCTATATTGGCTTGCTCTAATTCTGCATAAGTATTATCTTTTTGAAATTGCCGATACCAATAACATTCAGTTGCAAATGCAACTGTCAAGTTATTGCTGCACCAGATAAAAGGAATGCCGCGATAAAATGCATTGTGTTTTGCTTTTTGCCAAACACTGATGATGCCGTCTCTGTAACTCAAAATTAATTCAGCTGCATCATCAGTATTCGCGGAAGCTTTTGCCAGTTCATTCACACCAATATTGATGAAGGGATAATATTGATAATGATTGGCAGTGTCTTTTCCCAACCATGTTTGATGATATGCACTGTCTAAAAATGTGTAAGCAGCCTCTCTATATTTTTTTTCTTTCGTTATTCTATATAATTCTGTTGCAGCCAAGCCCATGTCATCTTCCCAATCTTCTTCAGCATAGATATAAGGTGATACTACGGAGACGGTTTGTGTAACGCCTTGTTTTTTGTTTGCATAAGCAAAAGATGAAAATGCTTTTTCTCTTAAAAGATGAGCGTATACAGTATCCGTTTTATGAAATAAAGAATACCCCAATACAAATGCACTGGTAAATTTTGCAGCAGTGGAACTGGTGCCTGTTGTATTGTTCATGAACTTGCCGCGTTGCTGTGGCTCGCCGGTAACTAAATAAACAGGACGTTCGAAACCCTTACCATAATAATTATCTTCTTTTGGAATACGCATTCCTCTGTGATCACGATCATCTCCTACTTGATTGAATAAAAGATTTTCTTTTGGATGCATTTTCAACAACCAATCCAATCCCCATTTGGCCTCATCCAATACATCAGCAATTCCATTCTTTCCATCTAATCCATTGCTTTGTTTTTCATCAGCAAATACTTTTGGGAAATCTCTGTAAGCCATCAGCAGGTGATATGTTGCATTGGCAGAAGTGGCACTGTATTGCAAATAATCACTCGCATCATGCCAGCCGCCTGTAACATCAATATGAGTAATGTCTTTTATTCCTGCAGATGAACCATACAGAACATAACCGTCATGTGTATGGCAACTGTCTTTTAAAAAAGGATTGAAACCGCTTCTTTGTTGTCGCATATATTTCAAACAAAAATCTGCAGCACCTTTATATACATCATCATCAATTTTAAAAATCGTTGAAACTGCATCGCCTGCTTTAATAAAGTACTTACCCGATTTTGTGAATGCAGAAAAATTCAGTCGATATGTTTGTTTGAAAGGACCGTAAGCGCCAAATCCATTACCGGGAATATTTGAATAAACAATTTTATTTGTAGATGAATCGATCAAGTCAAAAGAAGTAACTGTAGCATTTCCTTTACTGCACCAAACAGCCACTTTAATTCCTTTTGTGGTATAGCCTAACTGGTTGATGCGAATCCAAGAGTTAGTAGTTTGATCTTGTTTAAATGAGACCAGAAGTAAGATCATCAATGAAAAGGATAAATTTTTCATAACAAAAAGTTCTTCTTTAAAGGTACTTAGCATTTTAATGATGACCTCCGATTTTTAGTATAATTTCGGTATTGAAAATTATAAGTATGAAACTTGTTTCTTATTTGCGTGAAGGGCATGATCAATTGGCATTTTTAGTAGATGATATTTTATATGATTGCGATCTTTTGCAGCCCGAATTGCCCAATAGTATGAATATGTTTTTGCAGTATTGGGACGATATGTTCCCGATCGCGCAGCAGGTTGATGCAGCAATTAAATCCGGAAAAATAAGTAAAGAAAAAGGTATTGCGATTGCTGAAGTAACTGTGCTTTCACCGGTTCCGTTTCCAACAAGTTTAAGAGATGCGTATTCATTCCGGCAACATGTGGCAACTTCACGAAAAAATCATCAAAAGCCCATGCCTGCTGAGTTTGATCAATTTCCGGTATTCTACTTTTCTAATCATCACTGCATACAAGGACCCGGTGAAATCAATTGCATGCCCGATCATTTTAATAAACTCGATTTTGAATTAGAGGCGGCAGTAGTGATATGCAAATATGGAAGAAATATTATTGCAGAAGAGGCCGATCATTATATAGGTGGATTAATGATCATGAATGATATGAGTGCTAGAATATTGCAGGGAGAAGAAATGGTTTTGAATCTTGGTCCCGCAAAAGGAAAGGATTTTTCAACGGTCATCGGTCCATGTTTAGTTACATTGGATGAGTTGGAAGGTTTTGAAATTACTGCAAAGGAAAATCATGTCGGCAAGTCTTGGAACCTGAAAATGAATTGTTGGGTAAACGGTGTGCAGGTAAGTGAAGGAAATTTGAGTGATATGGATTGGACTTTTGCCGAGATCATTGAAAGATGTTCCTATGGCGTAACATTACAACCCGGTGATGTGATAGGCAGCGGCACAGTTGGAACAGGATGTTTTTTGGAATTGAACGGAACAGGTAGATTGAATGATCCAAATTATGAAGAACAATGGTTGAAAGAAGGTGATATTGTTGAGATGGAAATTGAAGGCATTGGTAAAATAAAAAACACTATCGTAAAAGAAGAAAGTGATTTTTCTGTTTTGAATAAGAAAAAAAATATTTGATGTTTATAGACATCCAATCTGCAAAGATTCAACAGCGTCAGGCATGGCTGCAATATGCTATAGCACCACGTCCCATTGCATTTGCCAGTACAATTGACAAAGAGGGAAATGTAAATCTTAGCCCATTCAGTTTTTTTAATTTATTCTCAACCAATCCGCCGATCATTATTATCTCTACTTCCATAAAAGCAAGGGACAAAAGTTTCAAACATACTTTATTGAATGTAATGGACGTGCCGGAAGTGGTGATCAGCATTTGCGATTACAATATGGTGCAACAAATGAGTTTAAGCAGTTGCGAATTCCCTAAAGGAGTCGATGAATTTATAAAATCAGGATTTACCAAAGAAACTTCAACACGCATCAAACCACCCATGGTGAAAGAAGCGAAAGTAAAATTGGAATGTAAGGTGAATGAAATAAAAAGCCTGGGAAACGAAGGTGGTGCGGGGCAATTGATCATTGCAGAAGTATTGTGTATGCATGTGGATGAAAGTATTTTGAATGATGAAAAAACAATGATCGATCCGATTAAATTTCACCAGGTCGCAAGAATGGGCGGCGATTGGTATGCTGTTGTAAATGAAAATAATTTATTCAAAGTTGCAAAGCCAACTACAGAGATTGCTATCGGCATCGATGCATTGCCGGATAGTATCAGGAACAGCAGTATTCTCACAGGAAATAATCTGGGGCAATTGGCAAATGTGCATGAAATGCCTTTGGTGGATCCGGGTTTTGCAAATGAACGGTTAAAAAATATTGTGCAATATTTTTCTGTTAATCCAACAGAAATGGAAAAGGAATTACATATTTATGCAAAGGAATTATTGAACAAAGAAAATGTTAAGGATGCCTGGCAGATTTTGCTGGCAGGAGAAAATGTATAATTTCATTTTAAATTGAATTCATTAGTATGAATACTTTCTGGGAACATTTCAGTAGAACCATTCAAATCATTTCATTGCGTTATTTTATTTTCGCCGGAATCGTTTGGCTTATCTGGTATGTGCTCTTAAGAAAAAAGATCAGCTTTAAAAAAATACAATTGCGTTTTCCTGAGAATAAAGATTATCGCCGTGAAATATTTTACTCCATACTTACCATGATCATTTTTGCATTAGTGCCGGCATTTATTTTGGGCACCTCATTCAGGCAATACACACAATTTTATTCAAATATCCATGATCATAGCATGTTGTGGTTCTGGATAGCTTTCCCTATAATGTTAATCATTCACGACACTTATTTTTACTGGATGCACCGCCTAATGCATCACCCGAAACTGTTTAAGATATTTCACCTGCTGCATCACAAGTCTGTAAACCCTTCGCCTTGGGCTGCCTATTCATTCTATCCAACCGAAGCTGTTGTGGAAGCAGGAATATTTATTGTGTTTGTGATGATAATGCCCATACATTTTTTACATCTGTTCATTTTCTTTTTGTTTATGATCATCTATAATGTATATGGTCATCTTGGTTGGGAATTGTATCCTAAAGGATTCAATAAACATTGGTTTGGAAAATGGATCAACACATCCGTTAATCATAACCAGCACCATCAATATTTTAAAGGCAACTACAGTTTATATTTTTTGTGGTGGGACAGGTGGATGAAAACCCTTCGTGAAGATTATGATACAAAATTTGAAGAAGTAAAATCAAGAACCAAATTGGCTTAACCCATCACTAAAAAATCTTCCTCGCTTAATAAAGCAGCATTTGTTTTATCTGCTTTTAAAGCTCTTGCTTTTTCCATTACTGATTGAACAATTTCGTAAGTAGAATGAGAAAGTTGTAATTGTTTTGGACTTGGCCCTATTAACCACTTTTTAATTTTTGCACTGAAATTAATGTCGATAGAATCAATGATCGGCACATCAAATCTTTTTAAAGCTTCTGCATTGCATAATTGTTCGTATTGCCCTTTAATGGGCAGGCACATTAATTTTTTGCCGAGATATAAAGCTTCAGCAGGTGTTTCAAAACCTGCACCTGTAATCACTCCGTGAGAATGGATCATACTTTCATTGAATGCTTTACTGTCAACCGGAATAAAAGTAATATTGGCATCAACTTTCCTCTCTTTTACCTTTTTGCTGAATACCTCAAATCTCATACCCGCAATATTTTTCAAATTTTTTCCAACTAATTCATCGCTGTAATGCGATAAATAAACAGTAATGTGGCCATTATCTTTTGCTTCGGCTTTTAATATTTCATTTTTAATGATCGGTGGAAAAATAAAATCATCATATTGCTCAAAGTGAAGTCCAGCATAACTTGTAGCGGTGGCATATTTTTTCAAAACAATTTCTCCTGCAATATCTTTTCTTACAGGCCTTGGTGTTTTATCAGAAATAAAACTTGCCTGATGGCCAAAATTAATACTTGGTATTTTTTTTAATCTACAAGCTAAAGAAGTGATACTTTCAAAATCATTGATCACGATATCATATTTTTCTACGGGCAATGATTTTGCTTCTTTCCAAATTCGTAAAGGTGAAAATGCAGTCAACATTTTCCAATAATCTAAACCGCCACTATTGCCGTAAAATAAGCTAACACCTTTGCTGCGATATGTAACCGGAAGATTTGCATTCAAGTTTGAATTACTTCCGCTTAAAAAAACATCCACCTGACCGTATTGTTGCAGATACGGCATCAATTCCATAGCACGGCTGATATGCCCGTTGCCTGTTGCTTGTATGGCGTAAAATATTTTCATAAAATTTTAATTAAAGGGGAACACTGTTGAGAATGCTGCTGCACCATTCATGATTTCAACTGGCTGACCTAATGAACTGATGAACATGGCAACCTCATCCGTAATTACATTCAAGTGCGGATATTTTTCCATTTTAATTATCGGCGCTCCTGCAAATTTTTTTTCATCATGTTGATACATATGCCAATCATTATCATAAAACTCCAGTGCAGTTAAATGCTCCACCCAATCGCCACTGTTTAAATAAATGACTTTGCCATTTTTTGTTTCTACCGTTCTCATCTGTGGTTCGTGAATATGACCGCATATCACATAATCGTATTTTTTTTCAATGGCAATTTCAGCGGCAGTTTGTTCAAATTTGTTAACACTCACGGCTTTATTCACTCTGTCCATCACGTTCTTCGACAAACTCATTTTTTCTTTACCCATCATTTGTAAGATCCAATTCATAAAACGGTTGAATCGAATCAACAGATCATAACCGCTGCTTCCCAACTTTGCTAGCATTTTAGCACTTCCTTTTGTAGTGGCATCAAATACATCGCCATGAAATATCCAGCACATCTTTCCGTTAATTTCCATCACCACTTTATCAACCAATTGAAAGTTACCAAATTCAATATCGCTATATCTTCTCATCGCTTCATCATGATTGCCTGTTACATAAATAACACGTGTTCCTTTTGCAGCTAGGCTCATCACTTCTTTGATCACCTGAATATGTTCGATAGGAAAATATCTTTTTCGGAATTGCCAAACATCAATCACATCACCGTTGAGAATCAGAATTTGCGGAGAGATACTTTTTAAGTAGTGTACGATTTCTTTTGCCTGACAACCGTAAGTACCTAAATGCAGATCACTGATTACAGCCACATCAACCGGTCTTCGTTCCATAGAATTATAGGTTTACCAAAACTCTAAAGATTATGTTATGCCAATATGATGATGTGATGAAGAAATTGTTATGTAACAGGCAGTAGAATAGGAATGTGGCTAAGGTTGCGTCGCACTGTTGAACTGTATGGCATTGTGCAGCAAGTTATTTAGGCAAATAAAAAACAGTCCCGAAGAAATTCAGGACTGTTCAAATATCGTATGCGTCTTAAATTATTAAGAAGCTTTTACAACAGGTTTCTTTGGTGCAGCAGCATTTGTATGCGGCCTGCTTTTGCCAAATGAACCTTTAAAACGTTTTCCTTTTGCGGTTTTTTTGTCGCCTCTGCCCATGATATTATTTTTTTGATTTTATTGTTGTGAGCATCAAAAATAAAAAAGTCCCGCCAAATGGCAGGACTTTTTATTTTTTGGGAAGAATTAGAGTTTTCCGCTTAATTCTTTACCTGCTTTAAAACGAGCAACTTTCTTAGCTTTAATTTTAATAGCAGCACCTGTTTGAGGGTTACGTCCAACGCGTGCAGCACGTTTAGATACTGAGAAAGTACCAAAACCAACTAAGGTAACTTTACCACCACCTTTTAATGTTTTAGTAACTGCTTCTACAAAAGAATCTAAAGCAGCATTTGCCTGTGTTTTAGTAACACCAGCATCTTCGGCGAGTTTCGCAATCAATTCGGCTTTGTTCATAATTGTGTGTTTGATTAGTTATTTAACGAACAACAAATTTATCTGCTTTTATGATTAAACAAAACTTTTTTTAATTTTTCACAAATCATTTTTCTATGGCTAAAAGCCTTATGAATAAAGGGTTTGAAGATTTTTAAGAGAAATGAAAATAATAAATTAAAAATTGCATTCCTCTGAAACGCAATCTGGTAAAGGATTTCAACGTTATTCTTCTGAAATCCGCTTCGGGCAAAGGTTTGAAAGAAATATAGCGAAGATTTGTGATTGACAAAATTTAGTTTTAAATGTTTCCACACCTAATGCACAACTTGCATTAATGAACGGAATCCGGCAAATTTATTACCCCAGGTATTCATGGCATCTTGTCTCAATGCAGGAGCAAACTGATCAATATAACGTTGATACGCTTCTTTTGAATCGGCATAATATTGAACGGCATAAGTAAAACCGTCACTTTCATCTGTTTCCAGTACTTGTACAAATTGATACCTTGTAAAGCAGCCGGAGTTCATTACTTCAGGAATATGTTTGTGTTTCATCCATTCTACCCAAGCTTCGTTGATACTCAGTTCTACTTTTGTGGTTACGTTATAAATGATCATGTTTATAATTTTAATTCGGCGTAAATGGGACAATGATCACTTTGTTTTACATCAGGATAAATTCTTGCATCTTTCAATTTATCTTTTAAATTGTCTGTAATGCTGATGTAGTCTATTCTCCAGCCTTTGTTTTGCAAACGGACAGTTGGGAAACGCTGGCTCCACCAACTATATGCTCCTTTAGTTTCAGGATGGATAAAACGGAACGTATCTATAAAACCATCGGCTAAAAATGCGGTCATCCATTCTCTTTCTTCAGGCAAAAATCCGGACGAATTTTTATTACCCTTCGGATCATGAATATCAATTTCTGTATGTGCAATATTATAATCACCGGTGATGATGAGTTGCGGTCTTTTTTTTCTGAGGTCTTTTACATAATCATGGAATTCTTTTAACCAAACATATTTATATGTCTGTCTTTCATCGCCGCTGGTGCCGGATGGAAAATAGGCATTGATCAAAGTGATCTTGCCGAAATCCAACCGTATCACTCTTCCTTCAAAATCACTTTGTTCTTTTTTATGACCGTATTCAACATTGTCAGGCTTTATTTTTGTGAATACCGCAACACCACTATATCCTTTTTTTTGTGCGGAGAACCAATAGGTTTCAAAGCCCAAAGCTTCAATACTTTTTACATCTACATCTTCTTTTGATGCTTTTGTTTCCTGAATGCAGATGATATCAGCAGGATTTGTTTGCAACCATTCCAATAAACCTTTTTTAATGGCAGCTCTGATACCGTTTGTGTTGTATGAAATGATTCGCATAATCTATTGATTGATGAATAAAGATTTACTGTACAAGTGTGCGACGCAACTATGCATCATACTTGCACAAAAGCATGCAACAAAAAAACAGTTATTTTTTTAAAAAGTGAAACCTAAATTTAGAATTAATTCATACGTTCCGAATGCATGTTTGATAGTTCCCTGATTAATAGTTAACCCGCTGTAACGTGCATAATCTATTTTATTGCAAAACTCCAAATAAACTGTTTTATAAAAAGTAGCACGCAAAGCACCTTCTGCACCTATGTTCCAGCCTCCTACTTGGAAATGCGGATCGTTCTTTACGCCAAAAAGCATATTTTCAACATGCGGAACAACAGGCCCGATACCGGCTTTACCTAAAAAGTCTAACTTAAATTTATTGTTTTGTGATTGATATACCGGCCACCGTTTCACTAAATTGAACAATAGAAAATTAGCGCCATTGTTTAAGTAATAGAAAAATCCATTGGCTTCATTGAATGCAATGGTTGTATCCACTTGTCGGTTATTGAGTTTTCCTGTAAGATGTGCATCCTGATCGCGCATAATGAATTTGGTATGATCGAAATTGATTTCAAAGAACAGGTTCTTTTTTTTATTGATCAAAAAGCCAATTCGGTAATTGTATTGAGGAATGGATAAAGGAATTTTAAGCAAACCCATATCCCAGCCAATATGATCACGGCCGCTGATATTTTTAAAAGTATAATCATTTCCCAATGCAGCCTGTGTTACATGAACATTGCTATGCGTGTACCATTCCGCATTATATCCCCAAGAGAAATAGAATTCACCTTTTTTTTCTTTTTTCTTTTTGGTTTGTGCTTCTGTTGAAAAATAAGTCAGGGATAAGAAGGTTAAAAAAACTAAAGCTGCTGCATATTTCTTGTTCATCGTGCAATATTTCTATTAAGGATTAAGTGATTTGCAAAAGTATTGCAGTAATTCCACTTCAAAAATTTTGAATCTTGTATTTTAAGTAATTTTATTACTTTATGGAAAAGATCAGAAAGGCCAATATTGAAAGAATTATTCCCGCAAAACAACCGGTTTATTTAGACGGGCCTAAGCCACGTATCTATGAGCTTGGCTTTGCATGGCGCGTATTCAAAGAATTTATTTATGCCTTCAGGACATTACATTTTGCGGGGCCCTGTATCACTGTTTTCGGCAGCGCCAGATTTGATGAAGCGCATCCTTATTATATTGCTGCCAGAGAATTCGGCAAACGCATTGCTGCTTTGGGTTTTACCACATTAACAGGGGGAGGTCCGGGAGTGATGGAAGCAGCCAACCGCGGTGCTTTTGAAAACGGCGGTGAGTCAATAGGCTGCAATATCAAACTGCCATACGAACAAAAACCCAATCCTTATGTAAATGCAACCATTACTTTCGATCACTTCTTCAGCCGGAAGGTAGTGTTGGTAAAATATTCTTATGCATTCATCATTTTACCCGGTGGTTTTGGAACGATGGATGAGTTTTTTGAAACACTCACGTTGGTACAAACAAAAAGTATTGAACAGTTCCCGATTGTTTTGTTTGGTATCAAATATTATCAGCCATTGGTCGATTACCTGCATCTCATGGCACACAAAGGAACTATTAAGAGAGAAGACCTCGATCTTGTTTTATTGACCGATGATTATGATCATGCCATGCATCACATTCATACCTATGTAAATAAAAATTATAAAGTGAAACCCCGAAAAAGATTGTGGTGGTTATTGGAGAAGAGGTGATTTTGTCACCGGCGATAGAATAAGCATTGGGCTGTGGTTGCGTCGCACACTTGTACTGCAACAATGCTATTCAACATTTTGCCTCAACCATCTTTCCATTTCATTATAACTAATTCCTTTGCGTTTGGCATAATCTTCCAATTGATCTTTGCTAATTTTTCCAACACCAAAATATTGACTTTGCGGATGAGAAAAATACCAACCGCAAACAGAGGATGCAGGGTACATCGCTAAGCTTTCAGTAAGTGTGATACCAATGGCTTCAGTGGCATTCAGTAATTCAAATAGTCTATATTTTTCTGTATGATCGGGACAGGCAGGATAGCCCGGTGCCGGACGAATGCCCTGATATTTTTCGTGAATCAGATCCTCATTACTTAATTGTTCATCCTTCACATAACCCCAATATTCTTTTCTTGTTTTTTGATGCAATGCTTCTGCAAATGCTTCTGCCAGCCGATCTGCCAATGCCTGCAGCATGATCTTATTATAATCATCCAAATTAGCTTCAAACTTTTTAATATGCTGTTCAATACCATAAATGGTAACTGCAAACGCCCCGATGAAATCTTGTAACTTATTTTCTTTGGGTGCAATAAAATCTGCTAAACTGATATTCGGTTGATCTTTTCCTTTTTGAATTTGTTGACGAAGGAAATTCAATTTTACTTTTTCATTTTTTAATTCAACTTCATCATCATTGCTCGAAGCTTCAAAGAATCCAATGGCTCCTTTTGCAGTCAACCATTTTTCTGAAATGATTTTATCCAACAAAGCATTCGCATCGTTGAATAATTTTATTGCTTCTTTGCCAACAATGTTATCAGTTAATATTTCAGGAAAATTGCCATGCATTTCCCATGCAATAAAGAAAGGTTTCCAATCGATGAATGGTCTTAATTCATTCAAATCAAAATTATCAAACACTTTTGTTCCGGTGAATGCTGGTGTAACAGGTTTGTAGTTGCTCCAATCAATTTGCACTTTATTTTTCTTTGCTTCTTCGTAAGGCAAATAATTTTTGACAACTTTTTTATTATCAAAATTTTCTTTCAGCTTGATATATTCTGCATTAATGCCTTTCAGAAAATCTTCTTTCAATTCTTTATTCAACAAAGAACCCGCAACGGTTACACTTCTTGATGCATCCAACACATGCACAATACCATTATCATATTCCGGCGCAATCCTTACAGCGGTATGAATACGGGAAGTGGTTGCTCCACCGATTAACAATGGTTGTTTCATTCCTCTTCGTTTCATTTCTTTAGCGATGTGCACCATTTCATCCAATGAAGGAGTGATCAATCCGCTTAATCCGATAATGTCTGCATTCTCTTTCATGGCCGCATCTAAAATTTTATCGGCAGGAACCATCACGCCGAGATCAACAATATCATATCCGTTACAACCCAACACAACTCCCACAATATTTTTACCGATATCATGCACATCACCTTTTACGGTTGCCAATAAAATTTTTGCGGCACCTGCTGTTTCTTCATTTATTGTTCCTGCTTTTAAATGTGCCTGTTTCCTGTCTTCTTTTTCCTGTTCAATGAAAGGAGTTAAAACGGCTACACTTTTTTTCATCACCCTTGCACTCTTTACAACCTGCGGCAAGAACATTTTTCCTGCACCGAACAGATCGCCCACCACATTCATTCCATCCATCAATGGACCTTCAATTACATCTAATGGTTTTGGATATTTCTGACGAGCTTCTTCTGTATCAGCATCAATATAATCGGTGATACCATTTACCAAGGAGTGCTTCAAACGCTCTTCTACACTGCTGTTGCGCCATGCTTCATCTTTTATTTCAACCTTACCTTTTGCCTTTACGGTTTCGGCATGAGTGATTAATTTTTCTGTTGCTTCGTTGTTATCATTATTCCTGTTCAACAAAACATCTTCGCACAATTGACGAAGTGTTGGCTCAATTTCATCGTACACCACTAATTGTCCTGCATTCACAATACCCATGTCCATTCCTGCTTTGATGGCATGGAATAAGAATACAGAATGGATCGCTTCGCGAACATGATCGTTACCGCGAAAAGAAAATGAAACATTTGAAACACCACCGCTTACTTTTGTTAGCGGCATTAGTCTTTTTATTTCTTTTGTTGCTTCAATAAAATCAACCGCATAATTATTATGTTCTTCAATACCTGTTGCAACAGCAAAGATGTTCGGATCGAAAATAATATCCTGCGGGTCATAGCCAACCTGTTCGGTTAATATTTTATAAGCACGATGACAAATTTCTATTTTGCGATCTTTTGTATCTGCTTGTCCTGCTTCATCAAAAGCCATTACAATCACTGCAGCACCAAAAGCTTTACAGATGAAAGCTTGTTCGATAAATTTTTGTTCCCCTTCTTTCATGGAGATGGAATTCACGATACATCTTCCCTGCACACATTTTAATCCTGCTTCGATAATAGAAAATTTTGAAGAATCGATCATGATGGGGATCTTCGCAATATCAGGCTCTGCTTGTAACAGATTTAAAAAGGTGGTCATTGCCTGAATACCATCTAATAGTGCATCATCCATATTTACATCTAAAACCTGTGCGCCGCTTTCTACTTGTTGACGTGCAACAGACAATGCTTCTTCATATTTATTTTCACGGATAAGTCGTGCGAATTTCTTAGAACCGGTAACATTGGTTCTTTCACCCACATTCACAAAATTTGTTTCCGGGCGAATGATCAATGGTTCTAATCCGGATAAACGTAAGTATGGTTTGATCGTGTTCATTTCTCTTAATAATTATGCCAACTGTGTTTCTAAAACAGGTAATGGTCTTGGTTGAATTGTTTTTACATGATCTGCGATATGTTTGATATGATCAGGTGTTGTACCGCAACAGCCACCCACAATATTTACAAAACCTTCTTTTGCCCACTCTTCAATGAAGTGTGCAGTTTGATGCGGTTGCTCATCATATTCACCCATTGCGTTTGGTAAACCTGCATTGGGATATGCTGATGTATAACATGCAGCTATTTGTGATAACTCTTCAATATGCGCTCTCATTTCTGCAGCACCGAGTGCACAATTCAAGCCAACACTTAATGGTTTTGCATGCATTACTGAAGTATAAAAAGCTTCGAGCGTTTGTCCGCTTAATGTTCTGCCGCTTGCATCAGTGATCGTTCCGCTGATCATGATCGGTAATTCTTCTTTCTTTGTTTCTCTGAAATATTTTTTGATGGCGAAGATGGCAGCTTTAGCATTGAGTGTATCAAAAATAGTTTCAACTAGAAGTATATCAACACCACCATCCACCAATCCGCTGATCTGTGTATAATAAGCATCCACCACTTCATCAAATGTTACGGCACGATAACCGGGATTATTTACATCGGGAGATAAACTTAAAGTTTTATTCAACGGACCAATAGCTCCTGCAACATAACGCTTCTTAGATGGATCCTTTGCTGTGTAAGCATCCGCAGCTGTTCTGGCACATTTGGCAGAAGCCACATTTAATTCGTAAGCCAATGATTGCATGTCGTAATCAGCTTGTGCAATCACGGTACTGCTGAATGTATTGGTTTCAATGATATCAGCACCGGCTTCTAAATATAATTTATGAATGCCGATGATGATATCGGGTTGAGTGATACTTAATAGGTCGTTATTGCCTTTTACATCGCTATGCCAGTCTTTAAAACGCTCACCGCGATAATCGGCTTCAGTTAATTTATGTCGCTGGATCATGGTGCCCATTGCGCCATCGATGATAAATATTCTTTTCTCGAGTTCTTTTCTAATGCTCATAATTTCATTTTTGTTCCAAAATGTTGAGTATTGTTTTGAACGTTGAAGTGAGTGACACAACAAAAGTTGAATTGTGTTATATCGCTGACAACAAAATTAATTTACTGAACTTAAACGTTTGTGAGAGTATATGATGTTATGATACTTCGGCAACGTTTATTAGTTCAATTTTTTGGACAGGCCGAACAATAAACAAATCCGCCTGCTATATGCAAAAATAGCAGGCGGAGCTTGAATTACCAAAGATTGAGGCATCAATCATATTTACAGGTAACAGTTATTTCGAGTTCGTCTGCGATTTCGTTGGTGGTGATGCCGTAATCGGCTCTCTTGATTTTGAAAACACTCTTTAAACTTATTTTACCTTTTGCGACTGTGATTGTTCCTGTTGCAAAAACTTTTTGGGTAATGCCATGAATGGTTAAACTACCGGTAGCACTAATCTTATTGGTCGCATCTTTTGTAAGGTCTAATTTATTGAGATTGTTAAGTACACCTTTGAATTCGCTTTTGGGAAAAGCATCACTGTTCATATAATCTTCGCTGTTGAAATGGTCCTGCATCAATTCATTCTCGAAATGAAAGCCTTTGATGAGTGCAGCAAAACTCAATTGCCCCGTTTGATTGTTGAGTTTGCTAATGACCTGACTGTTGGTTGCCTCAATATCTTCTTCAGGAGTGTGTGAAAAAAATCGGATGGATGCCTTGTTGGTGCTGTAAATTTTTGCTTCAGCGTTTTTCTCGGCGACAACAATATTTTTTACTGAGTCTTTAATTGGTTTTGCGGTGGTATCTTTTGCAGCCGGAGCAGTTGTTTTAATTGCAGAGGAATTATTAGTGATGATAGCTTCACTTAACTGCACCTGATCTGCAATGAAACCTGTTAATATTCCTTTTACAGAAATAATCGCACCGATTGCTGCATCTTGTTTTGATTTTAACCTGCAGGAAATGGATGTACCGGGAATATCTGTTTTTAGGATAACAGTGGCTGAAATGCTGTCTGCATCAACCTTTTCAACTTCTCCACTTATTTCAACTGCTTTGTTATTATATTTTGCGTATGCTGCATTTTCACTGCTTTGAAATTCTTTGATGATATCGGTTGCAGATAAAGCGATCGATTTTTCATTCGTAATATCTCTTCTGAAATGTGTGGGAACATATTCTATAAAATACCAGATATCAACTGCTGTTAATGAAATTGCAACCAAAATAAGAAGCCCGATATTTTTATTCTTCTTAAAAAATGCGGCATTACTTTTTGCAAAGAATTTTTTCCATAAAAGAAAGGCAACGATCAGCCAGATAATAAATGCGATGGCAAACATCCATGGCAGATCTTTGAGCAATTTAAAAAACATAAGCTTACTTTTTTTTCAAAAGTAAGTTGTTTTAAAATGGCGTTGAAAAGTGAGCTCTTTGAAAGATTTATCAGAAACGGAAAAATTATTTTACATACTGCTGAACAGGCAAGCGATTGGCGAGGCTTCTTGCCAAGGTCATTTCATCGGCATATTCCAATTCGCCGCCAAATGCAATGCCTCGGGCAATAGTAGTAACACGGCAAGTGAAATGTGCGATCTTCTTTTGAATATAATAAATGGTAGTATCGCCCTGAATGTTTGGGCTTAATGCAAATATCAATTCTTCCGTTTGTTCTTTTTCGATTCGATGAACAAGCGATTCGATTTTTAATTGATCGGGACCGATGCCATCCAATGGCGAAATGATGCCGCCAAGCACATGATAAGTTCCGTTATATTGTTGTGTGCTTTCAATCGCGATCACATCACGAATGGTTTCGACCACACATATCATATTTTGTTTGCGGACTGAATTGCTGCAGATGCTGCAAATATCTCCATCACTGATGTTGTGGCAGCGTTGACAAAATTTTATATCCCTCCGCATCCTGGCAATGGTCTCACCAAAGTGTTGCACATCATTCACATCCTGTTTTAATAAATGCAACACCAAACGCAAGGCGGTCTTTTTACCGATGCCCGGCAATTTTGAAAATTGAGCCACTGCATTTTCAAGAAGTAGGGAAGGAAGTTGCATGTTGTAAAGATAACAAGTGCTTTGAAACAATGTCCATGCTGAAAGGATAATTTAGTAAATCAAAACCTAAGTTCGATCTCATTATCCCAATCAGCTTTTACATTTAATTTTTTATTGAGGAACTGAACAACTTCGGGTTGTTTCCTTTTTTTATAATTACCCGTATCCCAAACACCGTTTTTATTAGCATCAAATAAAACGCGGAGATCATACTCTCCCGGTTTAAACAGTTTTTTGAATATTTCCTTTTGTGTAATAGTAATGGATTCAACGATCTTATCCATCTGCACAAACTGTAATACCGGATTTTTGGAAAGATCGGCGTTGGTAAATCTTATTTTCAAGCTGCCGTATTCTGATTCTTTTTTTGTTGCGAATTTCAATGTGTCTGACTTTGTAAGTGTTACGCCACTTGTATCCGCAATTCCGTCTTTTAATATAATTAAACGCAAATGTGTTTCGGCTTTCCAGTTATACTTAACAGTCACTTTTGTTTTTCCGGTGTCTAATTTCACTGTATAATTTTTCAATTCCCTGTAATTCGTATCAGTCAGGATTATTTTTGAGGAATCGAATAATTTTAATTTTCTGTTGAAAACAATATCCAAACCCGGTGTTAGAATGTCCTGTAAACCGTTCTCTAATGAAGCTGTAAAACGCAAGCGGTTATCTTCTCTTTTGGTTTTGGTGTTTGATTTATCCGTTGACGAAGATTTTGTTTGCTCTTTTCTTTTCACTTCTTCGTAAGCATAAAAAGTTACAGATTTTGTGTTTTTATTTATTGTAATTATAGAATCGGAGAAGGCAAATAATTTAGTACTATCGTCATATTTTTTATTGTACTCATTGGGTAAAACGAATGCTGCAAATTTCCCTTCAGGAAGATTAGTGAAAATAAAATTTCCTTTGCCATCCAAACGTGTGTAATAACGGGGGCGGCTTTTATAAATGGCAGTATCATTCAGGTCTCTATGCAAAAGCACAATTAGTGTTGAGTCTGTTTTTCCGGTTTCCGCAAGAATCACTTTTCCTGAAAAAGTATTTTGATCCACTGTTTTTCCGGTAGAAAAGACGTAGGTAAAATTCTTTGAAATATTACCTTCATTCACATCTTTCAAGGCATTGCCGAAATTGAGTGAATAAGTGGTGTTTGGTTCCAGCGAATCCCTTAATTTAATGGTAACATTCCTTAATTTATAATCTACGAACGGCTGATTTTTAGGAACAGGAGATACAATTAAATTTGATTGCACATCTTTCACTTCTACAAACTCATCGAATATCAAACTGATTTTAGTAGTATTCACATTTGTGGCAGAATCTTTAGGCAAAGCGGCTACCAATCTTGGTGGAATGGTATCTTTTGGTCCGCCAGTTGGCGGAATTATATTAGCGCAACCCGTTTGAATATTTGCGATATAAATAATTAAAGTAAGAACAGAAATATATCGGAACAGTTGGCTCATATAATAATTTTATAACTAATTGTACAAACATAAATCGTTTCAAGCTAATCAAATCCTAATGATCATATAAATCTCTGACAACTTGGCGCATACTCCTTATATACTTCTTATATAAGCCTTATATACTTCATGGTTAATTCACCTCATAAAGGGTAATTTATTCAACTTCTTCATTTAAATCGTGTAATGCAACTGCCATATTGTTCGATTTTACAAAATTGCACCAATGGCAATCGGGCTTACCGCAACCTGAATAAAATTCTTTATTCTGAATTTTTTGCCAAACAGTTACAATTTGTTCACGCACGGTTGTGATATCTTCCGGACTGATCACTAATTTTTCCTTACGATAATTCTTGTTTTTATCGGGCTCAATAAAATCAAATTCGGTTGAAATAACCTTCCAATCTTTCTGCTCATAATTATCCACTAAAATTTTATAGAATACAGCCTGTCGCCAATAATCTCCACCATTCGGGTCTTTTTCATGCGGCGGTTTCAATTTATCTTTTGCTTTATCAATATCCCCCGTTTTGTAATCAACCACATTGGCATTTTTACCATCAAATTCGATCTTATCCAATTTGCCTTTCAGGGGAACATTTTTAACTACAACATTTTTGATGGTTCTTTCAACCGTCACCACTTTATTGAAAGAATAAATATTGTTATCATAATAGTTCCGCAATACTTCATCACCGTATTCCATTCGCCTTGCGAACTGTTCTTTTGTAAAATTTTCACGATGACGATGCATATACCATTCAAAATCTTTTACGAATTCTTCCTTGGAAGGAAACTGGTTATTATTCTCCTGCATTTTCTTGAATAGCCGTTCTAATGCAAAATGCACAGCAGACCCGAATTCCAACGCTTCCGATTTCCCCGACGGAACACGGATCAGATTATTATAATAAAACTGCAGCGGGCATTTTAAATAATTATTGAGTGCCGTTACATTCATTACAAATTTTTCGAGGATACCATTAATAAGATCATCTTCTGCTTTTTCAATTTCGGGAGAAACACTTTCCGAAAATTGAAGCATTCTAAACTCTGCAAGCAGATTTTCATCAACAAATACTTTTTCAACAGCAATAGCATGTTGCTCCTGTATTTCAGCAATGAACATGGAAGCTTCTATTTCTTTACCATCATTTTTAAAACGGCTGTATGATATCTGCAAATGTTGTTCTGCTCTTGTTAATGCCACATAAAATAAGCGCCGCAATTCTTCTGCATCTTTATGTTTGGCAACAGATGTGAACATGGTATCGGGAAAAGAATAACCGCCGCCGGGTTTCCTTTTCTTTTCCCAATTGTAGGCATTGCAACCGACAAAGAAAATATATTCAAATTCCAAACCTTTAGAACCATGTGCTGTTAATAAGTTTACCCCTTTTTCGCTGCCGCTGACCTGTATCAAAGGCAATGCAATATCTTCTTTCTCCATCAACTCAATGATATTGATCAGATCCTGCAAACGCATCGAGGGGTTGCGCCTTGTTTCTTCTTTTACAAAATCGAATAAACCTGTTAATACCTGTAAAAGCCAATGTTTATCTGGATCCTGCATGATGAAATTCAGCACGCCTGCATCACGGATAATGTTTTCAAACAAAGTTTGCAGCGTAACATTCGGCACATCTGCAATTAATTTTTCAATAACAGTACCGGCTTTTTTTAATCCTTCGCCTGAGCCCTGGCTGAATAAATCCTTTGCAGGGGTATTGATGGTTTGATAGATTAATTGACGCAATGAAACTTTATTATCACCGAATCTTTTATTTGCTACTTCAACAGTGAGCTTTGCAATTTCAATCGGCGGAATTTTGAACCAGTCAAAATGAAGTATCTCAAACAACATTTCATCACCACCATAAGGGATATCATGTTCTGCTGCGAGATATTTAAGGACCAATAATATTTTTTGTGCCAGCGGAATATCAAGAATATTCAAGCTTCTTTTGCTGAAAGCGGGAAGGTTCTTCAATTTAAAATACTGTGTTAACTCTTCGCCGTATTTATTCTCTTTATAAATGATGCCGATCTTGCCGGGTGTAATGTTTTGTTGCAATAATTTTTCAACTTGCAGCACCACATCTATCATTTCCTGGTGTTGCGTTTCATATTCTTTCAGAATGGGTTTATGGATTAATTGGTTTATCTGTTTATTGGAGGATCGTAAATCTTTGCTTAATCCCGGTAACTGATTGACCAAACGCTCTTCATTTTTATCAATGATCGTTTTTGAAACATCCAGTATGGGTTGCGTGCTTCGGTAGTTATCAGTAAGAACGATCGTCAACAGGTCTTTTTGATAATTGTCAGCGAAGTTGATCATATTCTCAATATTCGCTCCCTGAAAACGATAGATACTTTGGTCATCATCACCCACTACAAAAACATTGGGAACATTCCAGTAATTGATCAATAACTCAACTAATTTATTTTGTGTGCCGCTGGTATCCTGATATTCATCAACCAGGATGTAAAGGAACTGTTCCTGATAACGCTTAAGTAGATTCTTATTTTCTTGAAATGCCTCGATCACCCAATTGATCATATCATCAAAATCATACCTGTTGCGGCTTCGCATCATTTGCTGAAAACGGTCAAATTCATTTATAGCTGCACGCAATTTTCCCATCTTTTCTTTTTCTTCATCGATCTTATCGGTGCGTACATCACCTTTTTTGAATTCTTTCGTGGCACGTTTGGCAATATATTCATCACGCTTTGGAAGGTCTGCAATGTATTCATCAATTTTAGTGATGATGAAATCAGGTGTATAACCTTCACGCTTCATGGTGCTGAATAAATTCTTCAGGTTATTGATCTCAAAATAAACATCACCCCTGTATCTTTTCAGCGGATGATTTTTTGGGAAGCCATCTATCAATTGTTTGAACAGATCAATTCTTTCCAATTCGGAGATCGGGTCGAGGGCGGTTTTTTCAAACAAAGAAAGATTTTCCTGAATTACATCATTGCAAAAAGCATGGAAAGTATAAATATTTACTTTGTATGCATCACTGCCTATAAAACCGAATAATCGTTTACGCATGGCTACCACACCTGCATCGGTATAAGTGAGACATAAAATATTTTCTGGGGCAGTATCGGTATCCAATAAAATTTTCCCGATGCGTGCAGACAATATCTGTGTTTTGCCTGTACCCGGTCCGGCAATTACCATCACAGGACCTTCAATCGTATCAACTGCAATGCGCTGCTGTTCATTGAGGCTTTCATAAATAACCTGAAATTTTTCTTTTTGTAATTGCTTACTTGCCATCTGCTAAAGGTAATTCTTGCAAAAGAAACTTTTGGTCAACTTATCAGAAAAATTGTTGTTATAATTCAAACAGAATGCAATGAGTAAAGTCTATTCCATTAAAACAGTTCAGAAAATCCCGATCACATTAACAGAAGCATGGGCATTTTTCAGTAAGCCGGATAATCTGAAACAAATCACCCCTGCAGATCTTGGTTTTAATATCATTAGCAAGCATCATGGCGAAACCATGTATCCGGGGCAGGTGATAGAATATAAGATCAGTCCCCTATTGGGCATCTCTTTGTATTGGATGACGGAGATCACACATGTAGCCGATCAAAAATATTTTGTGGATGAACAGCGTTTCGGTCCTTACAGTTTATGGCATCATCAGCATCATTTCAAAACGATCGAAGGCGGTGTTGAAATGACCGATATCGTTCATTATAAATTGCCTCTGTTCTTTATCGGCGATATCGCCCATATTTTATTTGTTAAAGCACAGTTGCAAAAGATATTTGATTATCGCTTTGATGCAGTGGAACAAAAATTCGGCAAATGGTAGGATAATAGTAAAACAATAATCAATTTTAGTGAATTGTCCAACGCTGCTCACTAACATTTGTTAGTTGATAAATTTAGCTTCGTGCAGAATCATTTTTGTTTATGAAAGGAAAAGGCTTATAAATTTGCATCCTGACCGGAAATAGAAAGGGTAAAGAGAATAGAATTGGATTATTCATATCGTATTGCTTCCTTTGAAATTAAAATGAGTGACTTATCATTATTGCAAACGTTTGAGAAAATAATTTGCATGTAAATTGTAAGTTCATTGCATCAAATCAACGAAACATATTGTCAAGTAAATACTTCAATTGAACCTTAACCCCAAAACCAATGGCATCGCAAACAGCCAGTCACCCTACTTCTCAAATTAGTAAACTTACAGTAGCGGGATTAATAGTAACACTCGGGATTATTTACGGAGACATCGGAACTTCACCTTTATATGTATTCAAATCCATCATTGGCGACAGGAAGATCACGGAAGAATTGGTATACGGTGGTATTTCTTGTGTTATCTGGACACTGACCTTACAAACTACTTTTAAATATGTTTTGCTTACACTTCGTGCAGATAACAGGGGTGAAGGTGGTATATTTTCTCTATTTGCATTGGTTCGTCGTTATGCAAAGTGGTTATATATTCCTGCCATCATAGGTGCGGCAACATTGCTGGCTGATGGTATTATCACGCCACCCATTTCTGTTGCATCAGCTGTGGAAGGTTTAAATGGTGTTCATGGATTAGAAGATGTGATTGTACCGGGAAATACTTTAACCATTGGAATTGTTATCGGCATCATCTCCTTATTATTCTTTTTTCAGCGGTTCGGAACCAAAGTGGTTGGTTTTTCTTTCGGACCTATGATGTTAATCTGGTTCTCGATGATCATGCTTTTAGGCGTTTTACAAATCTTTCATAGCCCCGGCATATTAAGAGCGATCAATCCTTATTATGGTTTTGAACTGCTCACTAATTATCCGCATGGGTTCTGGTTATTGGGTGCTGTATTTCTTTGTACAACAGGAGCGGAAGCATTATATAGTGATCTCGGACATTGCGGAAGAAAGAATATTCAGATCAGTTGGATATTCGTAAAGATCGCATTGATATTTAATTATATGGGTCAGGGTGCCTGGTTGCTGGCACAGGGAAGTGATACATTAGGCGCCAATATCAATCCATTCTATGAATTAATGCCACATTGGTTTTTATTGATAGGCGTTATCATTGCAACATTTGCCACTATTATCGCCAGTCAGGCTTTGATCAGCGGTTCGTTTACTTTGATCAGCGAAGCCATCAGCATGAATTTCTGGCCAAGAGTAACCATTAAATTCCCGACGGATGTGAAAGGGCAGATCTATATCCCAAGCCTCAATTTTATTTTATGGATCGGATGTGTTGGTATGATGCTGTACTTTAAGAAAAGTGAGCACATGGAAGCTGCTTATGGTTTTTCGATTGTAATTGCCATGTTAATGACTACGACTTTAATGTATGTGTACATGCATTTTGTAAAGAAGTGGAACAATATTATTGTATTCCTCATCATGAGTGTATTTATTGTTGTTGAGGTTTCTTTCTTTATTACCAATGTTGCAAAGATCAAACAACGTTGGATGTTCTTATTCTTTGAATTCGGATTGATGTTCATCATGATCGTTTGGTATAGAGCCAGAAAGATCACCAACCGTTACCTGTATTTTGTGAAGATGAGAGACTATCTGCAATCATTAACGGATCTAAGTGCCGATAAAGAAGTTCCAAAATATGCAACACATTTGGTGTATTTAACAAAAGCTGATATTCCCGGTGATATTGAAAAAAGAATTATTGATTCCATCATCAACCGAAAACCCAAACGTGCAGATGTATATTGGTTTGTACATATTGACCGTGCAGACAATCCATACGAAATGGAATATTCCATTAACGAAATGCTGCATAACAAAGTAGTTCGTGTGAATTTCAAATTAGGTTTCCGTGTTCAGCCAAGGATCAATCTACTGTTTAAGATGGTCATGCAGGAAATGAAAAAAAATAAAGAACTCGAATTCTTAAATAAATATGAAAATCTGGATCAGAATGATTTTCATACCGACATCACTTATGTGATCATTGAAACTTTCCTTTCTATCGAAAATGAATTAACACTGCGTGAAGGTTTTATCATGGATTCTTATTTTGCTATTAAACAATTGGCACAATCCGATCAAAAAGCGTTTGGTTTGGATAATGCGGTAACGCTTACAGAAAGAGTTCCTTTGCTGATCACGCCAAGAAGTTATTTGCCACTAAGGCGTGTACAACAATCCTGATGATTTTCTTATGAAGCTGCAGTCAAAGTGAAAGAAAAAATACTGCCTTCATTCAAAATGCTTTTTACCTGAATGGTGCCGCCTTGTGCTTCAATGAATTCTTTGGAGATGGCAAGACCCAAACCTGTGCCGCTGCGTTCATAAGTGCCGGGTACTTTAAAATAACGATCGAATAATTTGGGTAAATATTTTTCTTCAATCCCTTTCCCATGATCTGTAACAGCGAAAGAGATCTTATTTTCTTTTTGTGAAATGGAGATTTCAATAACTGAAGATTCCGGAGAATATTTTACTGCATTGGTGAGAAAATTGATCAATACCCACGAAGTTTTTTCTGCATCTGCATAAACGGATGATAATTTTGAAGGAAGGTTTTTTGTAATGCTGATATTTTTATGCTGTGCCTGAAAAAGAACCGCCTGTAATGCATTCTCCACAATAACTTCAGGCTGCACAGGCTGCAGTTTTAATTGAATGTTTCCTGTTTCTGCCTGCGACATGTTCAATAATTCGCTGGTTATTTTCAATAGGCGGTCTGCATCGTCTGTAATACTTTTCAATAATTCTGTTTGATCAGCATTCAATGCACTCACTCTGTTGTCTGCCAATAATTGTGCACTCATTTTTATGGATGAAATGGGTGTTTTTAACTCGTGTGAAACAGTGGCGATGAAATTCGTTTTTGCTTCATTGAGTTCATGAAATGGTGTGATATTTCGCAATACGATCACTTGACCGATCACTTCATTGTTATTGGTTACATCCAATATATCCTTATTAAAATAGCTTTCTTTATTATCGGCATAAATCTTCAGTTCATTTGCATTTCCGTTTTGTAACAATGTCCGCATCAGGTCATTTTTCAAAGCAATATCTGCCGTGTATTTACCGATGATCTCGGCTTCTTTCAATCCCAATAATTTTTCAGCAACCGCATTCAGAAATAATATATGTTTCTTTTCATCTAATCCGATGATGCCGTCTTTCATTTGGTTGATGATGGTTTCTATCCTGCTCTTTTCAAATTTTATCTTTGCCAAATTACTGTGTTCATACTCGTCTAATTTTTGTGCCATTACATTAAAGGCATTGGCAAGATCGCCGAACTCATCATCCTGATTCAAATAGATCCTTTTGTCGTAACTTTTATCAGATATGGCGCTGATGCCTTCCGACAAAGCCCTGATAGGCGCTGCAATAACTTCAGGAATATTAAATACCAGTGTAAAAGCGATTAAGCTAAATACAGAAAAAATGATGGTTAGCCAAAATGTTGCATCACTTGCGGTCTTTTCTGCCACAACATTTTTGCGAAGAATGGCATTTTGATTCAAATCATTGATCACCTGGATGGCTTGCCTTATTTGCACATAATTTTCATGATTGGAGGGATTCGATTTTATTTCATCAAAATTTTTCCGCACATCATTGGTTGCTTCTTTTTCCCCGATCTCGGTAATATTATTTTCCTGTTTTTTTAAATTATTTTCAAAGTCATCCAGTGCTTTTTTATTTTGAGGCAGCTCTTCCAAAGCCTTCAGCATATTGTTATTGTATACCAATGTTTCATAATTATTCTTAATGATATTATTGGTATCGCTGCTTAATTTATTAATATAAAAAATACCAAGAATGCCAAATAATAAAATCACAATAAAAAGGAAGCCTAGCCCAAAACCCAGTTTTGTCTTTAATCGCAGTTTCATATTATGAAAGTATTACAATATCAATTTCCATTGCCGACAATTTATTAAGCAACTGATTAAATACGGCTGTATTTAAAATTACATTAAATAGATTCAGATGTGGTTTGCCAATGCATATTGTGGTGATCTGTTTATTCTCTGTTACTTCTAAAATCCCTTTACCAATTTTGTTGCTTTTAACTTTAATTACTTCAGCGCCTAATTCTGTTGCGAGTTTAAAATTGTTGATGAGATGACGTTGTGCTGCCAAACCAATTTTATCTCCATCTTCTTTTGGTGTTTGCACATACAACAAATACCATTTTGAATTATAATAAGAAGAAAGCCTGGCAGTTTTCCGGATGACTTTTTTTGCGATCTCGTGATTACTGCTGATGCAGGCTAAAAAGCGTTCCTGTTTTAAATGCGTGTTTCGAGGAAGCTCTGTCTGTATCTTTCTTTCCACCTGGGATGCCACTTCTTTCAAAGCCAATTCGCGTAATTGCAATATTCTTTCGCTTTGAAAAAAATTTTTTAATGCGATTTCGATTTTATCGGGCGAATAGATCTTACCTTCTTTTAATCTTGTTACCAATTCATCTGCAGTAAGATCAATATTCACTACTTCGTCTGCTTGTTTTAGAACAATGTCGGGAATTCGCTCAGTTACATTTACATTGGTAATGACTTTTACTTCTTCATTCAAACTTTCGATATGCTGAATATTCACAGCACTGATCACATTGATGCCGGCATCTAAAATATCCATCACATCCTGCCAGCGTTTTTCATTTTTGCTGCCTTCAATATTGGTGTGTGCCAATTCATCAACAATCACCACTTCAGGATGTAAATTCAAAATCGCCTGCACATCCAATTCTTCTAATTCCTTTCCTTTATAAAATAATTTTCTTCGCGGAATAACAGGTAAACCTTCCAACAGGTCATGCGTTTCTTTTCTGCCATGCGTTTCAATATAACCGATCTTCACATCAACACCATTGCGCAACAATGCAGCAGCTTCCTGCAACATGCGATAAGTTTTGCCAACACCGGCACTCATACCTATATAGATCTTAAACTTGCCCCGCCTGCTTTTGCGAATTAGGTTTAAAAAATGTTCAGCATTATTTTTTATTTCTTCTGCCATTAGTTTTTCTGTTGTCGGCTTTTGCCTTCCTGCCGATAGACGGGTATTTCATAGCATCAATTGTTGTGTCACTCGCTTCAAAATTCCGAACAATTCTCACCTAAAACTTATAAACGGCAGCAAGAATAAAACTTGCATCAGTTTTAGTTCCGGAGCCACCACTTTTCACAAAAATAGTATTGCTTGCATCATCCAAGCGTAATTCCGGTATAATGGTCAAATTATTCAGATGAATATTTCCCGAAAGTGTTGTTTGAAATATTTTACTGTTTACGCCTGCAACATTTTTTGAATCATCAAAATATTCGCCGCGTAATGCGAACCCAAACTTACTTGTCGGATCATAATTGAAATAAATGGCATTGCTTGACCAGCTGTTATTTGTGCCATTTGTTTTTACCGTTTTAATGGTACCGTCATAATTGATTACGAATGAATTGCTGACAGCAGCATTCAACACGAGATCAATTTGATTAAAATCATTCCCTCCTTGAAAATTCAAGAATAATTTCAACTTATCGTTTTTGGTTCCGGTACTAAATTGTGCGATGATTACTTTATTTGTTTCTGTTGTTGTTGAATAATCAGTTGGATTTGCAATGCCGATCATAAAAGCTGATTTCCCTCCCAATGAAATATCTGTCTTGATTCCGGTATGAAAGAAAGGCCCGTAAGAAAATCCATAACTCATACTGTAATTTCTATTTGCGTAAGCATCTAACATTTCATAACCAATATGCGTTGCCCATTTGCCTATTGTAAATTTTAAAACAGAAGATGGGGCATAACTGATGTATAATTGTTTGATGGCCGCAAGTGTATTAAATCCATTGCCATTTCCTGTAGGATAGCCTGAGCCATCATGATAAGAAAATTCTTCAGCCCTTCTTCCAAACCCAAGATCTGCAGTAGCGGCGATCTTGCCAAATGAATGATCGACTCTTATAGAAGCCATTCCCAACTCAAATGAATTTTTAGAGTTTGTAAAGCTAGTTAAGTTATTAGTTGTTGTATTAAGGGCATTGTTAAGATCAGCTCTATAATAAACATCTGCCGAATAAGTAAATGTTGTTGTTGGCTTTTTCGTAGAATCAGTTTGGGCGAATAGTGTTACTGTTGTGATCAGACAGATACCTGCTGAAATTATTTTTTTCATTTTCCTATTTAAGTTTATCCAGTTCAATATTTAATTGTAACACATTTATTTTCTCTGTACCAAATAATCCAAGTAATGGTTTTTGAATTTGACCTTGTACCAACGCATTTATTTTTTCTTCAGAGATATTTCTTGTTTTTGCTATTCTGTTAATTTGAATTTTTGCAGCAGCAACAGAGATATCCGGATCTAATCCACTACCACTGTATGTTACCAAATCAGATGGTATATCTTCTTTTTTTACGGTTGGATTATGTACTAAAAATGTATCGATCTTACTTTGAACATCTTTTAGATAATCAGGATTGCTGGTTCCTTTATTACTTCCTGATGATGCAGCTGCATTATAACCTGCTGCAGAGGGACGGCTCCAGAAATATTTATCATCACTGAATTTTTGTCCTTCTAATTTATAACCAACAACTTTATTGTTCACGGAAATTGTTTCGCCTTCTCCTTTGTTTGGCGCAGCTTGCGCTACAGCCCAAACAAACAAAGTATAAATGCCCATAAAAAAGATGATGGTTACTGCTGTTAATTTTATAGCCGGAAGAATATGTTGTTTCATAAAAATTTATTTGAATGTTAAAACCAAATACTAACCAATAAATCAATTAATTTAATGCCGATAAACGGTACGATCACACCACCCAAGCCATAGATCAATAAATTTCTTCTCAACAAAGCACTTGCACCAATGGGTTTATACGCAACGCCTCTTAATGCCAACGGGATTAATAATGGAATGATGATGGCATTAAAAATTACTGCAGATAAAATGGCACTTTCCGGACTGTGCAGTTTCATCACATTTAAACTTTGCAATCCTGGAATGGATGCAATGAATAATGCAGGAACGATCGCAAAATATTTTGCAACATCATTGGCAATAGAGAATGTTGTAAGTGTTCCTCTCGTCATTAATAATTGTTTTCCTATTTCAACGATCTCGATCAATTTAGTTGGATCGTTATCCAAGTCAACCATATTACCTGCTTCTTTTGCGGCTTGTGTTCCGCTGTTCATAGCCACACCAACATCCGCTTGCGCTAATGCAGGAGCATCGTTTGTGCCATCCCCCATCATCGCAACTAACTTACCGCCCTGTTGTTCCTTCTTGATATAATTCATTTTGTCTTCAGGCTTTGCTTCAGCAATAAAATCATCCACACCTGCTTTTTCAGCAATGAATTTTGCGGTCAATGGATTATCACCTGTTACCATTACTGTCTTTACACCCATTTTTCTTAATCTTTCGAAACGCTCATGGATATTGGGTTTGATAATATCCTGCAATTCGATCACACCCAATATTTTTTCATTCTGACTCACTACCAATGGTGTTCCGCCGTTTGAAGAAATAAGTTTTACACGTTCAGTCGTTTCATCAGGAAAAATATTTCCGGATTTAGTGACGATATTTTTAATTGAATCAAAAGCACCTTTACGAATACGCAGACCATCCAGATCAATTCCGCTGCTTCTTGTTTCTGCAGAAAACTTTATGAATATTACTTTATCTTTTTGCAGTGATGGTGCTTTGATATTTTTTTCGTGCGCTAATTCAATGATCGATTTTCCTTCGGGCGTTTCATCAGCCAGGGATGAGAGCACACATGCTTCTATGAAAATATTTTCATCAATATTATTTGCATTCCAAAAATGTGTTGCCTTCCTGTTCCCGATAGTGATGGTTCCTGTTTTGTCCAATAATAAAACATCCAGATCGCCTGCTGTTTCAACGGCTTTGCCGCTTTTTGTAATAACGTTTGCACGCAACGCTCTGTCCATTCCGGCAATACCGATAGCACTTAATAAACCACCAATGGTTGTTGGAATTAAACAAACAAACAATGAAATAAATGCAGCTATAGTGATAGGGGTGTTGGCGTAATCACCAAATGGCTTAAGTGTTACACAAACAATAATAAATACCAAAGTAAAACCTGCCAATAAAATTGTCAATGCAATTTCGTTCGGCGTTTTTTGACGAGAAGCACCTTCTACCAATGCGATCATTTTATCTAAAAAACTTTCGCCGGGCTCTGTGGTAACACGAACGGTTATTTTATCGGACAATACTTTTGTTCCGCCTGTAACGCTTGATTTATCGCCTCCTGATTCGCGAATAACTGGTGCAGATTCGCCTGTAATAGCAGATTCATCAATGGTTGCAAGACCTTCAATGATCTCGCCATCCATCGGGATCATGTCACCAGCTTCGCAGAAAAACAAATCACCTTTCTTTAAAAGAGAACTGTTTACGATTTCAATTTTGTTATTCACTATTTTTTTTGCAGGCGTTTCTTCTCTTGTTTTTCTTAAACTATCTGCTTGTGCTTTACCTCTTGCTTCTGCAATGGCTTCTGCAAAATTTGCAAACAATAAAGTGATAAGTAAAACAAGAAACACAATTAAATTATAAATGAAACTTCCTTGTGTTTTATCGCCAGTTACAATCCAGATGCATACAACGAACATTACAATGGTTCCAATCTCTACGGTAAACATTACCGGATTACGGAACATAATTCTGGGATCGAGTTTAATGAACGATTGTTTGAATGCTTCTTTCACCAATGCAGGTTCAAATAATTTATTCGATGATTTTTTCTTTGCCATAATTGAAAATGTATAAAGTATGATTTTCTGAATGCTGCTATTTTATTTTGAAAAGTATTCTGATATCGGTCCCAATGCCAGCGCAGGAAAGAAGCTGAGTGCTGCAATAATGGCGATCACTGCAAAAACCATGATGCCAAATGTGGTGGTATCTGTTTTTAGTGTACCTGCACTTTCAGGCACATATTTCTTTTTTGCCAAGATGCCTGCAATTGCAACGGGTCCAATGATGGGAAGAAAACGCGACAACAACATTACAATGCCGCATGTGATATTCCAGAAAATGGATACCGGATAGCTATCGCCTAAACCTTCGAAACCACTACCATTATTGGCTGATGAGGATGTGTATTCGTATAGCATTTCACTAAATCCATGGTAACCCGGATTGTTTAACCATGCTGCATAAGTTTTTGGATCATGTGCAAATAAATATGACGACAATGCAGTGAAACTTAAGATCAAAAACGGATGTAACAATGCAATGATAGTGGCGATCTTCATTTCTTTCGCTTCGATTTTTTTACCGAGAAACTCCGGAGTTCTTCCTACCATTAGACCACTAATAAAAACCGCGATGATAATGAAGATGTAAAAATTTAAAAAGCCCACACCAACACCGCCGAAAAATGAGTTGACCATCATGCCCAACATAGCAAACATGCCGCTTAATGGTGTAAGTGAATCGTGCATGGCATTTACACTTCCGTTGGATGTAACAGTTGTAGTGATGACCCAATGTGCTGATGCGGCAGGGCCAAAACGAACTTCTTTTCCTTCCATACTTCCCAATGGTTGTGCAACATGCATGGCTGCAATATTGCTGCTGCCTTTCATTTCATAATAAACAGTTGGAACTAATAGCAATAAATACCCGAGCATCATTACACCAAAAACCATCCAGGCTATTTTTTTTCTTTTCAATACAAAACCCAAAGCAAATACCATTGCAATTGGAATGAGAATAATAGAAATTACTTCAACCGCATTGGTAAAATAATTTGGATTTTCTAATGGATGAGCAGAATTAGCCCCGAAGAAACCTCCGCCATTTGTTCCCAATTGTTTGATGGCCACCATCGCAGCAGCGGGACCTCTTGAAACATTCACTGTATCGCCCTGAACAGAAATGAATTGATCTTTTCCTTTAAAGGTCATCGGGGTTCCGTTGAATACAAGAAGTATTGCAACGATGATAGATAATGGAAGTAATATCCTTGTGCATGACTTTACAAAATAATTATAAAAGTTTCCCAACTTATCAGTTGTTCTTTCTTTCATTGCATTAAATACAACAGCACAAACTGCCATACCTGCACCGGCACTGATGAATTGAAACAACATCAATACCAATTGTCCCAAATATGAAACACCGCTTTCTCCTGAATAGTGTTGCAAATTGGTGTTGGATATAAAACTGATGGAAGTATTAAATGCTGTATCGGCGGTCATGGATGGATTGCCATCAGGATTCAATGGCAGCCAACTCATATTCATTAACACCAACATAGAAAAAAGAAACCAGATTAAGTTGATGGTTAATAAAGCAACCAGATGTTGCTTCCAGTTCATTTCTCTATCGGCCTTAATACCACTGAGTTTGTAGAACAGATTATCTATCGGATCGAAAATAAAATCCAATTTAGTTTTATCGCCATTATATAATTTTCCGATATAACGTCCTAACGGAATTGCGAATAAAACCGTTGCGAAGAATATAGTAACAATACCTAAAATTTCTGTGTTCATATTTGGAAGGTTTAAGGTTTAGGGCTTAAGGTTGGAGCGTTGATTAATCTTTCGTTTTTTACCTTATGCCTTATCTAAAATTTTTCCGGTTTAATTAAAACATAACATAAGTAACCGAAAACAAGGATCGAGATAATGAATAGTAATAACATAGCGTTTAAATTTTATCGAAGAAATCAATGGATTTAAAAAAAATGACGAAGCCGATTAAAGCCGCTGCAATAAGAATGACTGTGAGCCACATAATGATCATTTTAAATGAAATAATATTTTGAATTTTAGATAAACGATATGCAGAGCACTCCATACAATCAGCCATACAAATAATATCCCAATCACTTTAGTGGTATCTATATTTTTTTTATGCATAGATGGATGCTGTTGCACAGACATGATTCCAAATCGAATGCCCCGTTTCTTATTGGCTTAAAAAATTTGATAGACATTAATACAGCAAAGGGTTTTAACAAGAATGAAAATCCCGGACGCCATTATAATAAATAAAAACCCTTCCACTTTGGAAGGGTTCGTTTTCAAAATGACATGGTCAAGTAAATGAAAATATTACATTAGATGAAACTCTTCGATCTTTCGGTATAAAGTGGTGAGCCCAATGTTGAGTAACCTTGCAGCTTCGGTTTTGTTTCCTTTGGTGTGATTGAGGACACGTTGAATATGCAATTTTTCTACACTGCTTAGATCAAAAGCAGAAAGCGTTCCGGGTTTTAATACGGGTGTTTGCATTTCAACCGGTAAACAATTGAAACCAAGTTGAGCTGTTTCAGTAAGAATGACAGATCTTTCAATCACATTTTTTAGTTCACGTATATTTCCTTTCCATTGATGATCGGTTAAATGATCTTTAAAATCGGTTGTCATGCTGTCAATCGTCTTATTCATCTTTTGTGCAAAGAGTTTGATAAAATGATCAGCTAAAACAGGAATATCTGTTTTTCTTTCCCGCAATGGCGGCAATGAAATGGCAAAAACATTCAAACGATAAAAAAGATCTTCTCGAAATTTTCCTTCTTTCACATCGTCCTGCAGATCTCTATTGGTGGCAGCAATGATGCGCACATTTACTTTGGTTGATTTGGTATCACCCACTTTAATAAATTCATTCGTTTCTAAAACGCGCAATAATTTTGATTGAAGATCGATATGCATTTCACCGATCTCATCTAAAAACAAAGTTCCGTTATTCGCTTCTTCGATCAATCCCTTTTTGTCTTTGGTAGCTCCTGTAAAAGCACCGGCTTTGTGACCAAATATCTCACTCTCCAAAATTTCTTTGCTGAATGCGCTGCAATTCAATGCCAGAAAGGATTTTCCATTTCTTTTACTGCCGGAATGAATAGCTTGCGCAAATACTTCCTTTCCCGTTCCCGTTTCTCCTAATAATAAAACAGTGGCATCAGTGGGTGCAACTTTTTGTGCTAAATTGATGGCATCTTTTATGACCGGAGATTCGCCCAGAATACTTTCAAAGCCATAACGCTTGCCAACCTGTTTTTCTAAATGTTCAATCCTTTTTTGCAGTTGTACTTTTTCTAATGCACGATTTAATAATGGAATGATCTTGTCATTATCATCACCTTTGGTGATATAATCAAATGCACCATTTTTCATCGCCTGAACGCCGTCGGCAATATTACCGTAAGCCGTTAGCAGGATAATTTCAATAGCAGGATATTTTGATTTTGTTTCTTTCGCAAATTCCACACCATTGCCATCCGGAAGTTTTACATCACATAAAATAACATCAATATTTTCCTTCTCCAATGATTTTATGGCATTTTTCAAATTATCGGCTTCTAATACAGCATAGCCTTCCAGCCTGATGATACGGGAAAGGAGGTTGCGTAATTTTTCTTCATCATCAATAATAAGAACGGTATTCACGTTGCAGTTAATTTGACAATAAAATTAGATAAAATAAAACGGAATGGTTATTTCAATTCTATCCATTCACTCAGATTGTTATTCAGGTCAACAGCGGCAGTAAAGATTCTGTCGTCCGAAGATGCAATACTTTTCGTTCTGTCAAATAAAGAAATCTTATCGGTAATTAGTATGTCTATCAATGTTGCATATTCTCTTTTTTCTTTAATATTAGGCGGCAATACAAAAACTGCGAAACCTTTTATTTTTTCTTTTCCATTATAAACGATCCTGAAATTATTATTCTTTAATTTTTCAATGAAAGGTTTAGGAGGAGGAATGCTGTCGATCCATTTCATAGGTGGTACCAATGCAGGCAATGCATAATAATTTAATCGCAAACTGTCGCTCCATCCATTTGGGTTCTTTTCAAAAACCCTGCTGTTGAAATAAACACTTCCTTGTGTCGTGGAATAATTGCGAAGATTTTTTATCTGATTGGGCAATTCATTTTTATCTCTCCATGCTGCATTACTTCCGGCACGTTCGATTGCATGACCAATGAAAAGTTGTTTGCCATATGCATGTGCATTCCACCATTCCAAAAGAATATCATAGTCGCAAAGTTTATGTCCCCGCTCCCAATACAATTGAGGTACAACATAATCAATCCAACCTTTCCGAAGCCATAATAAAATATCGGCGTAGAGATCATCGTAATTGGTTTGACCGGCTCTGGTATTGCTTCCCATTGGATCCTTGTCTTTATTCCGCCACACACCAAAAGGGCTAATACCAAATTTTACTCTTGCATTATTATTACGGATCGTTTCAAATAATAATTTAATGACGCTATCGCAATTGCTTCTTCGCCAATCCTCTTTATTTAAACCTCTGCTATATTGACGATACGTTTTTTCATCCGGGAATTCTTTTCCCTTAATACGATAAGGGTAGAAATAATCATCCATGTGAATGCCATCAATGTCATAACGTGTTATCAGATCTTTTACCACTCTTGCAACATGTTCTCTTACCTGCGGCATGCCGGGATTAAAATATTTTATATTCCCGTAAGTCAAAAACCATTCGGGATGAATTTTTGTAAGATGCGATGGCGCGATGGAAGAAGTATGAATATTGAATACCGCACGATAGGGATTTAACCATGCATGAAATTCCATGCCGCGTTTATGTGTTTCCTCTATCATGAAAGCAAGCGGATCGTAAAATGGTGTTGGTGGTAAGCCTTGCTTACCATTTAAATATTCACTCCAGGGTTCGTATTGTGAAGGATAGAATGCATCTCCTGCGGGGCGTATCTGCACAACAACGGCATTCATACCATTGTGCTGATGCATATCCAATAAATGAATGAACTGGGCCTTTTGTTCATCAACGCTCATTCCTTTTTTATCAGGCCAATCAATATTTTCAATGGTGGCAACCCAAACGGCACGAAACTCATACAACGGCGCATTTTGCGCAATGCATGAAGATGTATAAAACAGTGTACATAAAAAAATAACAAAGCGGTATTTCATGCATCTAAGATAAGAACTGCATGTAAGTGTAAAAGCAATGTGGAAGAATTAGAGGAATCGTTCAATTAATGCACAAATCATTTTGAACCACGCATTTTGTCGAGTAGTTCGTTCATGATCAATGCTTCTGCTAAAGTAAGTGTATCTGTAATGCTGTCTATTTCGTGATTCTTTTGATCCAATCTTTCCAATAAGGCCAGCCCTTTTTCTGAAATGCTTACATCAACAAGGCGTTTATCGGTGGTGCTGATTTTTTTTACAGCTAATTCTTTTTTTACCAAACGTTCTACTAAACGGCTCGTATCACTCATCTTGTCTAACATCCTTTCACGGATCTGTAAAGTAGAAATGGGCACTTCACTGCCACGTAAAATGCGGAGAATATTATATTGTTGAGGCGTTATATCCTCGTGGCTTACAAACTCTTTTACTTTTTCCAAAATCCAATTGGCGGAGTAAATGATATTGACAGATGCCTTATGAAATTCACTCCTGAAATCTTTTCTCTGTTGTATATCTTCTTCTATTCCCATATCGCAAAGCTACTCAGCCATTATTTTTAAAGAAATGACTTTTGAGGGATGTGAAAATGATTTTTATCAATAAATGTTTATACAACGAATGGTAAAATAGGGCTTAATCTTCCCAAACTTTTAGACCCTCGCTGCAATTAGAGCAGATATCAATATTCTTTCTGCTTGTCATTAATTCTTTGCGAAACTGTTTGTAATTATCGTTGTTCCATATCTGTTTGAAAGATTGCATTTGCAGATTACCCAACTGATGTGCGGCATCTTTATCAAAACAGCAAGGCACCACCAAACCATCCCATGTAATAACATTGGCATGCGATAGTTTCCAGCAATGATTGCTTAATCCGCTTTTCACTTTCACATTTCCTTTCTTATCTTTTTTATAACGGCTGTATTTTTCGTTAAGCGGAATTAATTGGTTTGGGTCATTTTCAAAATCATATACTTGTGCTGTTTTAAATCGAACCTGATCTACGCCCATCTCTTTGCCGAGTTTTTTTATTTCTTCTATCTGATGTTCATTCGGTTTCACAACCAGAAACTGAAAAAAGATAAAAGGTGTTTTACTTTTCAACTCTTTTTTCCATTTCACGATATTTCTTGTTCCTTCCAGAACCTTATCCAGCTTACCTCCTACACGATATTGTTCATAAACATCCTGCGTGGTGCCGTCAATCGAAATGATTAACCTGTCTAATCCGCTTTCAACAGTTTGTTTTGCTTTTTCATCCGTTAAATAATGTGCATTGGTTGATGTGGCAGTATAAATCCCTTTTTGATGAGCATAGCTCACCATTTCCAAAAAATCGGGATTCAGATAAGGTTCTCCCTGAAAATAGAAGATCAGGTATAGTAAATCTTTATAAATATCATCAATCGTTTCACGAAAAAAATTTTTCTCCAACATGCCCGTTGGCCGTGTAAACTCTCTTAATCCGCTGGGGCATTCGGGGCAACGAAGGTTACAGGACGTAGTGGGCTCAAAAGAAACAGAGATCGGATAACCCCATTGAACTGGCTTTCCTGTCAGCTTGCCGATCTGATAGCTGCCCATCACTTTCAAAGCATTCAATAATCTGCGGAATGTGATTTTTGAAAAAAGATTAAGACTATCTGTTAAATTAAAGTAAGGCATATTGTATTGTAAAAATACGCTTCAAAGGGCGATTCAGGCGTTAAACATCAAATCTTCTTCTTTTGCCCGAAAACCTGATGGATTGCATTTTTTTTGGAAAACAATGATTCTATTTTCGCTTTGGTTCAGTAAAAACCCTTGATTAAAAACCCGAAAAACGTATGGTAAGTTCAAACATTTCACACGACGCTGAGCATCTTTGCCAGTCTTGTGCCCAAAAAAACACTTCGGTTTTTTGCAAGGCTAAAGTTGAATACCTCACTGAGGTAAACAATCAAAAGGTCTGCAACACTTTTAAAAAGGGGCAAACCATCTTCAACGAAGGTTCTTATCCTTTTGGCGTTTTTTGTATTAACAGCGGAAAAGTAAAGTTGGCTCATTTGGGCGATGATGGCAAAGAACAAATTATCCGGTTATTAAAAGGCGGCGATATTGTTGGTTACAGAGCATTATTGAGTAATGAAAGATACAGTGCTACTGCTGTGGCTTTGGAAGATACACAAGTGTGTTTTATTCCTAAAGAATTGTTCATTCATATTTTAAAAAATGATGCCGGATTGACTTTCGAAATGATGAAATTACTGAGCGACGAATTACATAAAACAGAATTGAAATTAACGCACCTTGCTCAAAAACCTGTTCGCGAAAGATTAGCAGAGATATTACTTTTCATTAAAGAGACTTATGGTTTTGAAGATGATGGTATCACATTAAATGTGAGATTATCGAGAGAAGAGATTGCCAATCTCGTTGGCACTGCAACAGAATCGACGATCCGTTTATTGTCTGAATTTAAACGTGATGCTATGGTTGAGTTAGACGGGAAAAAAATAAAGATCATCAATCAAAAAAAATTATTGAAAACTGCAAATCTACAGGATTAAACACCACCATAAGATCCTTTTAATGTGTATAATGAATATGATAAAAGTCATACTGGGGCTTGAGTTACATCATTGATATACTTGACAGTGAAGAATAACTTGCAGAAACAAAAATGTATAATATGTTTTTGAACCGATTAGATAACTACAGTAATGCAGCCTTAACACCTGAAGGGCTTTGCAATTTAATTCAGTTAGAATACCAGCCCGAGATAATGGGATCTTGTAATACAATCGAACACTATTTGACCACCCATCCTTTTGTAAAAGAATTACCTGCTTCCGTTTCAGAAGTTGTACAATTACTTTTCAAAAAATTAGAAGACGAATTAAAACATTTGTTCTTGAAAGAATCAGGAATTGTATTTCCCTATATCAAAAAAAATTATCACGGTACCGAGAAAGTAGATAACAATACAGTTGATATGAAAGTGGTGGAATCTGTTCATAACACGCATCAAACTATTATCGGTCTTACACAAAAAATACGGCAGCAGTTAAATAATTATGTTGTTAAACCTGCCTGGAGCAAAGAATGGAAAGATTGTGTGAATGAATTGTTCGCATTGGAAAACAGTATTTTTCAATGGATACATGTTGAACAGAATTTATTATACCCTAAAGTAACCGGTTTGGGAAATCATTATCGTGCCGGTCATCATCACCATCATCATCTTAATTAAAAAGTAAGAATGAGCAATAAGGAAAAGGCAATTGCTGTGCAATGTTATCATTGCGGTGAGGATTGTGTTGACAAGCCCGTTCATGTGCACGAAAAAGATTTTTGCTGTGAAGGCTGCAGGATGGTGTATGAAATCTTAAATCAAAACGGTTTATGTGATTATTATGCCATCAGCAAAAATCCGGGTATCAACCAGCGAATTAAAATAAGAGAAAATAAATTTGCCTTTCTGGATGATGAAAACATTCAACAATCACTCACTGTTTTTAAAGACGATAAACAAACACATATTTCATTCTATTTACCGCAAATGCACTGCAGCAGTTGTTTGTGGCTATTGGAGAACCTGCATCGGCTAAATGAAAATGTAATAAGCAGTAAAGTAAATTTTACAAGAAAAGAAGCCGATATTATTTTCAATCATAGGAATGTTTCCATGCGGGAAGTGGCTGAATTATTAACGGCCATCGGGTATGAACCTTATATCAGTTTAAATGATGCAAAGAATAGAAAGCCTAAGGTTAGTAAATCGAAGATTTATAAATTAGGTGTTGCGGGATTTTGTTTCGGAAACATCATGTTGATGAGCTTTCCGGAATATTTGGGAATCGATGCAAAAGAGCAAAGCCTGGTAAATATTTTCCGTTACCTCAACGTATTATTAAGTCTGCCAGTTTTCTTTTATTCGTCGTCGGAATTATACATGAGTGCATGGAAGAGTTTGAAACATGGTTTCTTAAGTATCGATGCACCTATTGTTTTGGCAGTAGTAGTTACTTTCGGAAGAAGTTTATATGAAGTGTTATCAGGAACAGGAAGCGGATACTTTGACAGCATGGCAGGTATTGTTTTTTTTATGTTGATTGGAAGAGTGTTGCAGGATAAAACGTATGAGCAATTAAGTTTTGAAAGAGATTATACATCTTACTTTCCTATTGCAGTTACACGAGTAAAAGATGAGAAAGAAGAAACAGCTCCATTGCAGGATATTAAACTCAATGATACTTTATTAATACATAATCAGGAATTGATCCCCGCTGATGGCATTTTAACCAAAGGAAAAGCTGTGGTCGATTACAGTTTTGTAACGGGTGAAAGTTTACCGGTTGAAAAAGAAATGGGCGAGATCATTTATGCCGGCGGAAAGCAAATCGGAAGCAATATCGAAATGCTGGTTGTAAAAGAAGTAGCGCAGAGTTATCTCACCAAACTTTGGAACAGAGAAGAGTTTAGTCGAAACAGTATCGATTCAGAACGCTCGTTTGTTCATTTGCTGTCAAAGTATTTTACATGGATCGTTTTATTTCTTTCACTTTCATCAGCAACATACTGGTATTTTAATGATGTAAGCAGAATGTGGGTAGCAGCAACATCTGTTTTGATCATCGCCTGCCCATGCGCATTATTATTGAGCAACACTTTCACTAATGGAAATATTTTAAGAATACTGGGGCGCAGACATTTATATCTGCGCAATGCGCAAACCATAGAAGACATAGCAGGCGTTGATTATATCGTATTTGATAAGACTGGAACACTCACTACAGGCCGTTATAATGAACTCGCATACAGTGGAATGCCTTTGAGTAAAGATGTAAAAAGGAAGATTGCTGCATTGGCGTCTCAGTCAACTCATCCTATGAGTAAAGCGATTGCTGCATGGACAAATGAAAACAACAGAGCCAAAGTAGCAGCCTATGAAGAACATACCGGCAAAGGTGTTGAAGGTATCGTTGATGGAGAATTCATCACACTCGGATCTAAAAGTTATGTGACGGGTGTACACGCCGAAAGAGATATTGAAACGGCAACTTATTTGTCGATCGATGGAAATGTATTGGGCAAATTCACTTTCAGGAACCATTATCGTAATCATGTGCCGTTAATGATTAAACGGCTTCGCAAAAAATATGAGCTGGCAGTATTAAGTGGCGACAATGCAGGAGAGAAAGATTATTTACAGGAATTATTGGGGTTTAATGCCAATATACTTTTTCATCAGAAGCCCGAAGATAAATTAGAGGCGATCAAACACTTGCAACAAACAGGGAAGCGGGTGATGATGGTGGGCGACGGATTAAATGATGCAGGAGCTTTGCGTCAGGCAGATGTAGGAATTGCTGTTGCAGAAAACAGCAACAATTTCACGCCTGCAAGTGATGCCATCCTGGAAGCGGATCAATTACCATATTTATACAAATTCATTCAATTGTGTAAAGACAATAAAAAAGTGGTAATGGCAGCATTTACCGTTTCGATACTTTATAATATCGTAGGTAATTATTATGCAGTGCAGGGGCTTTTATCGCCCATGTATGCTGCTATTTTAATGCCATGCAGCAGTATCAGTATTTTATTGATAACATTCGGTTTCAGCAATTTTTCTGCATGGAGAATGCGACTGAAATAGTGCGATTACGATCTGAAGTATATCAAAAAGAATGCGGTAATACTTGTTTTCTAATGAAAACATGACAAATGTCATTTATCCCCTTGAGTTTTATCATAGACTTCGGAGGGGTATGAAAATATTTTTGATAGCTAATTGTTTTGTTTATGAGCGTTATTATACTTCTGTTAATAGCAAGTATCACTGTTGCATGCCTTTTCCTCGCGGCATTTATCTGGAGTGTAAAAAACGGCCAGTACGATGATGAAGAAAGTCCTCCTTTAAGAATGTTATTCGACGACCCTCCTTTAGAGCATAAAGAAAAAACAACCTCGTTATAATCAACAACCAATCACAAACCAAAAGTATGCAAGTAGAGAAATTTTATTACGACAACAAAATTGTAAAGATGTTTGCCTATGCAACCATGTTATGGGGAATCGTAGGAATGTTGGCGGGTTTATTAATTGCAGTGCAGATTTATTTGCCGGCAGCTAATTTCAATTTGCCCTTTACAACTTTCGGACGTGTTCGTCCGGTACATACCAACGCGGTAATTTTCGCTTTTGTTGGTAACGGTATTTTTATGGGAGTTTATTATTCACTGCAACGCTTGTGTAAAGCAAGAATGTTCAGCGATGTATTGGGACGAATTCATTTTTGGGTTTGGCAATTGATCATTGTTGCCGCTGCGGTTACTTTATTAGCGGGTTATACAAGTGGTAAAGAATATGCAGAATTGGAATGGCCGATTGACATTGTAATCACGCTGGTTTGGGTAGTATTTGGTATTAACATGTTTGGTACCATTATAAAAAGAAGAGAAAGTCATTTGTATGTGGCTATCTGGTTCTTTATTGCAACATGGGTTACTGTTGCCATGCTGCATATTGTAAACTCTTTCGAAATCCCATTCAGTTGGATGAAGAGCTATAGTTTTTATGCAGGCGTTCAGGATGCATTGGTTCAATGGTGGTATGGGCATAATGCTGTTGCATTCTTTTTAACCACGCCTTATTTGGGATTGATGTATTACTTTATTCCTAAAGTTGCAAACAGACCTGTTTACAGTTATCGTTTATCAATTGTGCATTTTTGGGCATTGATATTTTTATATATATGGGCTGGACCACACCATTTATTATACACTGCTTTACCCGATTGGGCACAAAGCTTAGGTACGGTTTTCAGCATTATGTTGATTGCACCAAGTTGGGGTGGTATGTTGAATGGATTATTTACACTTCGCGGTGCATGGGATAAAGTGAGGGAAGAACCCGTATTGAAATTCATGGTGGTGGCTGTTACCTGTTATGGTATGGCAACTTTTGAAGGACCGATGTTAAGTTTAAAAAGCGTAAATGCTATTTCGCATTTTACAGATTGGACCATTGCACATGTGCACGTGGGTGCATTAGGATGGAATGGCTTCTTAACTTTTGGAATGTTGTATTGGCTGATTCCAAAAATGTTCAATACACCATTGTATTCTAAAAAATTAGCAACAAATCACTTCTGGATAGGAACCATTGGTATTGTATTGTATGCGATCCCGATGTATTGGGCAGGTTTTACACAAGCAACTATGTGGAAACAATTTACTGAAGATGGTACTTTGAAATTTCAGTTCCTTGAAACTGTAACACATATCATTCCGATGTATATCACCAGAAGTATCGGTGGTGCCATTTATTTGGTTGGTGCATTATTGATGATCTATAACCTGATCAAAACAATTAAAGCGGGATCATTCATTGCTGATGAAGCAGCCGAAGCAGCGCCTCTGCCAAAAGTGATTGCAACCCATGGCAAACAATATTGGCATCGTTGGATCGAAGCAAGACCCATTCAAATGCTGATAGTAAGTTTAGTAATGGTTGCTATCGGCGGGTTAATTGAAATGCTTCCTACTTTTTTGATAAAAAGTAATATCCCTACTATATCTTCTGTAAAACCTTACACACCGCTTGAATTACAGGGACGTGATATTTATATACGTGAAGGCTGTTATTTATGCCATTCACAAATGATACGCCCTTTCCGTGATGAAGTAGCACGTTATGGTGAATATAGTAAAGCAGGTGAATTTGTGTATGATCATCCATTCCAATGGGGAAGTAAAAGAACAGGCCCGGATTTAGCACGCATTGGTGGCAAATATCCAGACAGCTGGCATTACAATCACATGTGGGATCCTCGTTCCATGAGTCCGGGTTCGATCATGCCTAACTATACTTGGCTATTTGATAATAAGATCGATACAGCCATCACACCGGCAAAGATCAGAGCCATGCAAACATTGGGTGTTCCTTATCCCGAAGGTTATGATAAGTTAGCAAATGCTGATCTGGTTACACAAGCAGAATCAATCAAAGCAAATCTGAAGAAAGATAAATTAGATACACCTGCCGACAGAGAAATTGTTGCACTGATCGCTTACCTGCAAAGAGTAGGGATCGATATTAAAGGACAACAAAAAACAGCAGCGGCTCTCAAATAAAAATTGATTGTAAACTTATTATTATGAAATCAAAGTTTGTTGAAACATTAGAAAATACAACAGGTGTAGATATTTATGCACTTATATCGTTGAGCCTTTTCTTTACCATATTTGTTTTGGTGGCTTTATATGCTTGGAAAGCTGATAAAGATATGATCAACGAAATAAGACAAATACCCCTGGATAACTAAGCACAAACTCTTAAAACATTCAGCAATGAAAAACTTGTTAAAAAAATATAGCTCGTTAAAATGGAAAGTGATGATCGTAACCGTATTACTTTCTCCCGCAGGTGCTTTTGCTGCAGGACCTCCCGTAGCATCAGAACTTTCTAACCCGTTAGCAATCGTTTTACTGGTTGTGATCTTCGGATTATTATTGGTAATTGCATTATTGGCTAATATCGTTATCGGTGCAGCGAAATTAAATCTGCAACGTTTTCTTTCCGAAAAGAAAAAGAACAATACGGTAAGTAAAATACTCAGTATCGTTTTGTTGTGTTGTATTACAGGTGCCGCTTTTGCTGCCGATTCTCCGGCTGCAACAACTGCCACAACAGACTCATCCATTGCAGGATTATCATCAACATCTTTCTATGCTTTATTAAGTGTGATATTTTTAGAACTCATCATTCTACTCACTCTTTTATTTAACCTGAAAAAATTATTACAAAGCGAAAAACTTGCAGCAGCAGTTGAAGGAAGCGAAACTGTGGTTAGTGAAACTGCAGTTTCAGGATGGTGGGATAAAGTGAACAGTTTTGTTCCGATGAAAGAAGAAGCACAAATTGATCTCGGTCATAATTATGATGGTATCCGAGAATTGGATAATCGTTTACCACCATGGTGGTTGTATGGTTTTTATGTTTGTATTCTTTTTGCTGCCATTTATTTGTACCGTTATCATGTTGCACATTCAGCACCTCTAAGTGGCGAAGAATTGAAAATAGAAATGGCAAAAGCTGATGCTGATAAACAAGAATATTTGAAAAGGGCAGGAAACAGTGTTGATGAAAATACAGTGAAACTGTTAACTGATCCTAAAGATCTGGAAGCTGCAAAAGCAATATTCACAACAGTTTGTGCTGCTTGTCACAAACCCGATGGTGGTGGGTTAGTTGGCCCTAATTTAACTGATGATTATTGGTTGCATGGTGGAAGTATCAAAGATATTTTTACCACAATCAAATACGGTTGGCCGGCAAAAGGTATGCAGAGTTGGAAAGATACTTATTCACCATTACAGATTGCGCAATTGGCAAGCTATATAAAATCATTGCGAGGCACTAATCCTGCTAACCCTAAAGAGCCGCAGGGAACTTTATATGTTGAAGAAAAATCAGGGACTTCAGATTCAACAAAAGCTAAAACAGATTCGTTAAAAACGAATGCCGATAAAAAACCAACAGGAGCAAAATAAGAATGAGTAAACCAACAGAACACATTAATGAACCGATTACCGAAGGAGAGAGTTTCAGAGACAAGATTGCAACAGTTGATGAAACGGGCAAACGCAAATGGGTATTTGCACATAAACCCAGCGGTAAATTTTATAGTATCCGTTCCTGGTTAAGTTATTTGTATTTTATTGTGTTCTTTGGTTTGCCTTTTATTGAGATTAACGACAGACCTTTGTTCTTATTCAATGTACCTGCGGCAAGATTTATTTTATTTGGGAAGGTTTTCTGGCCGCAGGACTTTTTCATTTTCGGGTTGACGATGGTCACATTCGTCTTCTTTATCATTTTATTTACAGCTGCTTTTGGAAGATTGTTTTGCGGTTGGGCTTGTCCGCAAACCAATTTTATGGAAATGATGTTCCGTAAATTGGAGTTCTTTATCCTAGGAGATGCTGCTGCACAAAAACAATTGAGGAATGCTGCATGGACAGGTAATAAAATATTCAAAGTTGTAATAAAGAATATTGCTTTTTATCTCTTATCATTCATCATCGCCAATTTCTTTCTTGCGTATGTGATAGGGATGAAGCAAGTAATAAAAATCATTACCGAACCTATTAGTGAACATACGAGTGGATTCACCGCCATCCTTATTTTCAGTGCGGTGTTTTATGCCGTCTATGCTTATTTCAGAGAGCAGGCATGTATTGTCATTTGCCCTTACGGAAGATTACAAAGCGTTTTGTTAGACAAGAATTCCATGATCGTGGCGTATGATTATAAAAGAGGAGAGCCACGAGGCAACTTTAAAAAACATGCATCAGAAAATTTAGGTGACTGTATTGACTGTTTTCAATGTGTAAGAGTTTGCCCAACCGGCATTGATATCCGCAATGGTGTGCAAATGGAATGTGTTGGATGCACTGCATGTATTGATGCATGCGATAATGTGATGGATAAAATTGGCAAACCGAGGGGGTTAGTTAGATACGCATCGGAAAATTCAATAGCAAATGGCGAAGGGTTGCGTTTTACTGCCAGAATGAAATTATACACAGGGTTATGTTTTGTTGTTCTTACTTTATTAAGCATTTTATTGATCACCAGAAAAGATGTGGATGCAACCATCATGCGTACTCCGGGCATCTTATTTTTTGAAAGAGGAAAAGACAGTATCGCCAACTTGTATAATATCAAAGTAGTGAATAAAACCATCAAAGAAGTTTTGTTGGTTGTAAAACTGGAAGATGGAAACGGAAAGATCGAAATTATAGGCAAACCATATATCACTGTTGCAAAAGAAGGACAGGGTTCGGGTTCGTTCTTTGTGGTTCTTCCCAAAAGCAGGATCCATGAAAGATCGACCCACTTGATATTGGGATTGTATCAGGGTGATGTGAAGATCAGTGATGCAAAAACGAATTTCTTAGGTCCGGTATCTGAATAATTAAACCTTAAAATTTTTATTATGAATTGGGGAAACAAACTAATACTGGTGTTTATTTTATTTGCTGTTTTGATGAGTGTGCTTGTTTATAAATCTGTGAACACAAGATATGATCTGGTGAGTAAGGATTATTATAAAGACGAGCTGCGCTATCAGGATAAGATAGACGGCATGGCCAATGCGGCTAAAGTAAGTGATGTGATTGTTTCACAAGATGCAGCTAATGTAGTTGTAGATTTTCCGAAAGAGCTCAACGGTTATAAAACAGAAGGAGAAGCATGGTTTTATTGTGCTACTGATGATGTGAAAGATAAAAAAATCACATTACAAGTAGATTCAAACGGAAGACAAACGTTTCCCAAAAATCAATTGTCAAAGACAAATTATTTACTGAAACTGAGTTGGAAGATAGGTAACAGTAATTACTTTGCAGAAAAAAGCGTAATCATCAAATAATGTATTGGCAGTTATTGATATCAGGAATAGTATTAGGCATGGTCAGCAGTTTCCATTGTGTGGGAATGTGCGGCCCTATTGCATTTTCTTTGCCACTTCAATATTTACCTGCTACTAAAAAGATTGTCGGTATTTTATTATACAATGCCGGAAGGGTGATCACTTATTCAATATTAGGATTGGTTTTCGGTTTTATTGGAAGGCAGGTTTATCTCGGCGGGTTTCAGCAATGGTTCTCCATTGTTTTAGGTGTTGTCATTTTAATTATTTTAATTCAATCCATCATAAGCAAAAAGTTCCTGCATCTTAATTTTTTGGATAAAACAAATCTTAAATTACAACTGTTCATCGGAAAGTATATTCAACAAAAACAGTTATACGGCATGTTTTTGATTGGAGCTGCGAACGGCTTGTTGCCTTGCGGTATGGTTTATTTCGCTATTACCGGTGCATTGGCCACCGGAAGTATTTTAGGTGGTGTTGGGTTTATGGCATCTTATGGCTTGGGCACCATGCCATTAATGGTAATGCTGTCTTATTTTGGTTTTATGATCAAGATATCTGTCAGGAATACCATGAAAAAAATAATCCCTTATTTTATTGCATCAATAGCTGTACTGTTGATATTGAGAGGAATGAATCTCGGCATTCCTTACATCAGCCCTTATTTTGAAAATACGGCAGGCAAGGCTGTTTCCTGTCATTAATGGCATCCTGCGCAGCATTAACATTTCTTTCTTAAACCCTTGACATTTCTTTCAGTCTTTAATTGTGACATTTGTAATGCGACAGGCAGCAAAGAAATTGGATGAGGCACTTGATAAGAAATGTTTAACAATTAAAATAGATCTTCTGGCAAGCCTTTTGCGTAAGTAATATCAGAAAACAAAAAGATTAAAATTTTTCTCATAAGCAGTTAGTTTTGGTTGCGGCCCTGATTTCAATCGGGGCCAATTTTTTTACAGGTAGTCAACATCTGCCTTTTTAAACTGCCTCCTCCACCAAACGTAAGCGATCAAACAACCAATTCCATCGGCGATCATATCATCCACATCACAAGAACGAAAAGGGATACAATATTTCTGCACAAATTCCATTGCAATTCCATATACCAAACCGACAATAGCAATGTATGCGATCAAAGAATATTTTCTGTCTGATTTTTTTATGGCGAATGAAAATAAAAAGCAAAGTGTGAAAAACATGATGATATGAACGATCTTATCTGACTGATAAAAATCCATCCAGCTAATTTTCGGGATCTTCGTACCCGGAAGTGTCAGTAAAACAAAACTGATGATGAACCAGATAATGCCCGGGATAAAATATATAAAACGGGGTTTCAAATAAAATATGTTTTAACAAAAATAAGGGAGTTGTTTGTAGCAACTCCCTTCCATCTGTAAAACCCTGCTATTGAATAGCTCAATAATAAATACGGCAATAACTTTTGTTTGGATTGATTTTAATGAAATAAATAGGAAAAATGAAAGGTTTATACTTTACCCAGAACATAGATCTGCGTAAGCGTAGGAGTTGCACTGCCGCCTTTCTTTTCTAACGTGATGGCAAATGCCTGTGCAGCAGGAATATTTTTTAATTTGCAAAGGCCGTTGCAATCTTCCAATAAACCTGCATCAACAGGTTTGCCATCTACGATGGCCCATAATTGGTATTGCTGATCTGCATTAGGCTGCGATAGTTTATTCGCTAACAAATAAACATCTTTTGATTTGCTGTCCCAGAAAACGGTAGCCAGATTATTTTCCTTTCCTGCAACACCTTTCATGGAAACTTTCAACATGGCAGGATCGCTCATCATCTGCATACTGTTATACATATCGAGCATCTTGGTTTGATATGTTTTATTGTCTGCAAGAATGCCGTTCTTTTCTGATAACAAAGCAACATATTTATCATTCACATTATTGAACTGTTTGAAAAAATAAATATTCAAGGCAGAACTTGCCAATAATAAAATGATGGATGCAGCAGCAAGATATTTTACCCAAACCGAACTTTGTAGCGGAATAGTTTTAGCAGTTGATTGTTCGGCAAATTCATTTTTTAATTGCGCGAATAGTTTTTCCTTCACTTCAGTTTTAGGGGCAACAGCATTTGACAAAGCAGATCTTTCCAATGAAGCTTCAAATGCAGTAACAGCCTGTTTGATCTCAGGGTATTGATTCATCAGCTGCTCTAATTGGGCAGATTCTTGTGTATCGGTCATGCCTAAAACATAACTTTCAATCACACCACTTTCTATATATGCCAGTACATCCAATTTATCAAGGTTTAATGATTTGTCTGAGTTGTGTTAAAGCTGTTCGTAATCTCGTTTTCACAGTTCCCAAAGGGATATCCAACAGTTTGGAAATTTCATCTTGTGTGTATCCCTGAAAATAAGATAAGTCCACTAAAACTTTATATTCATCCTTTAAGCTGTGCACAATTTTTTTTAATCCGATCTGATCTGTTTGCTGTTGTGTGCTTCCTGCCTTTTCATATACGCCTTCTGTCAATTCCCGGTTTTGCAGGTTGTTCTGGTAATTCTTGCTTCTTACCGTATCGATAGATGCGTTTCTTGCGATGTTCAGCATCCAGGTAAACAATCTGCCTTTTGTTTCATCATAAGTTTCTATCTGCTTCCAGATCTTCACAAATACTTCCTGCAATACATCGCCTGCAAGGTCATTGTCCGGTACGATATTCAGTATCACTGCATTCAATGCACCTGAATAATTATCATACAAATAACTGAAAGCAGTTTGCTGGCGTTGCTTCAATAACATCACCAGCTCATATTCGCTGTATTTTTTTACTGCTTCCAATACGGATTTATGTTAATGATTCAGATGGTTACAACTATATACGTAACAAAAAGAAATCCGGTTTTAATGAACCAGATTTTGATAAGCTGCAGCATCCAATAATGCTTCCACCTCTTTCGGGTCAGTTACTTCTAATTTAATCATCCAACCACCAACATAAGGATCATTGTTCACCAACTCCGGCTGCTTTTCCAATGCTGTATTGAATTCTAAGATTTTTCCGGCTACGGGCAGGAAAAGATCGCTCACTGTTTTCACAGCTTCCACTGTTCCGAAAACAGTTTCGGCAGCTAAAGTTTGACCAACTGTGCCAATTTCAACATAAACAATATCGCCCAATTCGCTTTGTGCAAAATCAGTGATACCAATGGTGGCAATATTGCCTTCGATGCTGATCCATTCGTGATCTTTTGTGTAACGGAGGTTGGAAGGAAAATTCATTGTGATTTATTTTTTTGAATTACAAATATGAAAACAAATTTTAAGTATACATATTAATTGAGCATGCGCATCTTCATGATCACATTTTTCTCAGGTCGGTCGCCCGGTTTGGTTTGAACGGATGCAATTTTATCGATCACATCAATTCCGCTGATGACTTCTCCAAACACAGTATAATTCTGATCCAGAAATGCCGTGCCACCAATTCGTTCGTAAATTTCTTTTTGTGCTTTACTGTATTTGAATGAAGGATTATTTTGTTTCACGCCCTGATTGTAAATATTATTTAATTGAGCAGTATCAATTTTTTTTCCTTCCACAATATAAAACTGACAATTGCTGCTCGCTTTCGCAGGATTGCCATCTCTTGCTGCGGCCAATGCTCCTTTTTTATGAAAGAAATTAGGACGAAACTCAGCAGGGATGCGATCTCCCGGTGCGCTACCTGCGCCAAGCATGATACTGTCAGGCGCATTTTTACTTCCCGGATCACCGCCCTGAATCATGAATTCTTTGATCACCCGATGAAATAACAAACTATCATAAAATCCACTTTGCACCAATTTGATAAAATTGTCACGATGCAAAGGTGTTTGGTTGTATAACTTAGCGATCATCGTTCCGTAATCAGTTGTTATTTCAACTAATCTTTCTGATGCTACAGGAGCAACTACCTTTTGAACTGTGGGTTTGGAAACAGTTGCCGGTTTCTTTTGTATAGGCTTTGTTTGAGCCGAAGCCGTCATTACTGTAAGCACACTGATCAATAAAAGAATATTTTTCTTCATTCGTTGTATAAATAAATATTATCAGAATTCTTGTTGCTCAAAGTAAAGCAGAATATGATCTTTCAAAAAATTTTCCTGTTCTCGCAGATCAAAAGTTGGTAATTCTTTAACTTGTTTAAAGTGCGGCCAGCCATCTGCATCATTCCCTTCATGTACATAATAACCGCTTGGTTTCAGTACAGTGCAAACTGCTACATGCATCAGGTCCTGCTTCTGCTCTTTGGATATTTGTTGCTGCACAAATCCCGTTTCCTGCATGCCAATTAAAAATAATACGGCTTCCACATCCGGCTTTTTGCCAAAACGGTCAACCAATTTGGCTTCCAAGTTCCACCAGCGTTGTTGTAAATCGTCTGAAATAAACATACCGCACAAAGATAGTATTTGCAGCGTGCCATCTTACATGCAACAATTATCTTTGCCGAAAATTGAATTTATATGTTACAGGTGAATGTGTTGAGAAATAATCCCGAATGGGTGAAAGAAAGATTGGCTGTGAAGAATTTTAAGCAATTGGAATTGGTGGATGAAATCATTCAATTGGATGATGAAAGAAAAAAGATTCAGTCAGAATATGATAATACACAGTCTAAAGTAAATGCGGCCTCAAAAGAAATTGGAAAATTGATGGGGCAGGGTAAAAAAGAAGAAGCTGAAGAAATGAAACTGCAAGTTGCAAGTTACAAGTTGCAGATTACAAGCCTTGTTGAAAATTTGAATGCAACTGAAAAATTATTACAGGATAAAATAATTGTGTTACCCAATCTTCCTGCACAAATCGTTCCCATTGGTAAAACGCCCGAAGAAAATGTTGTTGCGAAAGAAGGTGGTATAAAACCAACACTTCATGCAAATGCAGTTCCGCATTGGGATTTGATCAAACGGTATGATATCGTAGATTTTGAAACAGGCGCAAAGATTACAGGAAGCGGCTTTCCATTATTTAAAGGCAAAGGAGCAAAATTGCAACGTGCATTGGTTCAATATTTTTTAGATTATAATACTGCTGCAGGTTATACAGAATATATCCCGCCGTTCATGGTGAATGAAGCAAGTGCATTTGCAACGGGACAATTGCCCGATAAAGAAGGGCAGATGTATCATGCAACAGCCGATAATTTTTATTTGATACCAACAGCAGAAGTTCCTGTTACCAATATTTATCGTGATACGATCTTAAAAGAAGATGAGTTGCCAATCAAGATGACTGCCTATTCTCCATGCTTCAGAAGAGAAGCGGGAAGTTTCGGAAAAGATGTGCGTGGATTGAATCGTGTACATCAATTTGAAAAAGTGGAGATCATTCAAATCGTGAAACCCGAAACGAGTTATGAAGTATTGGATGCAATGGTAGCGCATGTAGAAAGACTAATTCAATCATTGGAATTGCCTTACCGCATTTTACGTTTATGCGGTGGCGATATGAGTTTTACTTCTGCGCTCACGTATGATTTCGAAGTATTCAGCGCAGCACAGCAACGTTGGTTAGAAGTAAGCAGCGTAAGTAATTTCGAGAATTTTCAAACCAACAGATTAAAATGCAGATTCAAAGATGCAAATGGTAAAATGCAATTGACACACTCATTGAACGGAAGTTCTTTAGCATTACCAAGGATCATGGCTGCCTTGTTGGAAAATAATCAAACTGAAAACGGAATTAATATTCCAAAAGTTTTACAACCTTATTTTGGTGCAGCTTCTATCTAATTGAATAATTGATTAAATAAAAATGATGATCATGAAATTTCGTGATCATCATTTTTATTAATAGGTCATAAAACTTAACCTCTATCATCTGCTGTAGGTCCGTAAAGCCCGGGAACTTTATTTCCTGTTGCGCGCAAATAAATAATTAACTCTCCTCTATGATGATACAAGTGATTCATTAAAAAACCTCTGATCATTTGGATACGGGGAGAAGGCGGCATAAAAACGGCATCTCCCATTACCATACTCCAGTTTTCCATCATGCTTTCATCAGTCGCTTTTTCTAAACTTGATTGTGCCAATTTTAAGTTTTCTTCAAACTTTGCTACGATATTCGACGCTTTAGAAATATCACCCTTATCATATTTATATGTAGCCATATCAAATACCGGTTGGTCTAAAGTTCCGGGCCACCAATTGTAAGTTTCGGCAATATGGGATGCGAGTTGCCCGGTGGTCCAGCTTTTTTCTGAAGGCTTATAACTTAAAGCACTGTCGGGAATTGCGTTTAACAATTTGCGGGTGTTTTCTGCTTCATGCAAAAATTCGCCCAAAAGAGATTGTACTATCATTGTTTTTGGTTTTGAACTTTAAATTAATTTTTAGGATTAGGCATAATGTTCGCAAAGAATAATAAAAGGTTTGGATGCGACTAAATATATTAGTAATTTGAAGTCTAAAATATTTAGCTATGTTTAAAGGGATCAATGCGATTGAGTTTTCAAAACAGTTTAATACC
>CAIVCF010000148.1 GCA_903904335.1 uncultured Chitinophagaceae bacterium
ACAAGTCTCCTATTTTTAAAAGGATTGCAAAAATAACTGTTAGAACTTAGCTTCCGAATATTTTTTCTGCATTGGCTGTTGTAGCTATAGCCACTTTTTCAACAGATAGTTCTAATCCATCAGCTATTTTTTCTATAACATACTTCAAATAGTTACTCTCATTTCTTTTGCCACGAAAAGGAATGGGTGTTAAATAAGGTGCATCTGTTTCCAGTACCAGAAAATCCATTCCTATTTTTTGTATCACTTCTGCTAACCCGGATTTTTTGTAAGTGACTACTCCGCCAATACCCAAATAAAATCCCATATGAATAATTTGTTTGGCATCTTCTTCCGAACCGCCAAAACAATGAAAGATCCCTTTCAAACCTTTTGTGGCAAATGGTTTTACAGCTTCGATTGTTTCAGTCATCGCATTCCTTGTATGAATTACTATCGGCATGTTTCTATCCAGAGCCCATTGCATCTGGCATTCAAATGCCTCATATTGTTGTTTGATAAAAGTTTTATCCCAATAAAAATCAAGGCCGATCTCCCCAACTGCAACAAATTTTCTTTTATCAAGCCATTGTTCCACAATTTTCAGTTCATCAATAAAGTTTTCTTTGACTGAGCATGGATGTAATCCCATCATCGCAAAACAACTATCCGGATATCTCCTTTCTACATCCAGCATGGCATCTATTATTTCGCTGTCTATTGCAGGTAAATAGAACTTTTGAACACCGTATTCCTTGGCACGAAGGATCACGGCATCGATATCATTTTTGAAATCTTCAAGATAGAGGTGACAATGTGTATCAATTACAACCATTTTTCAAAAATAATTTGTGTTTAGAAAATAAAGTTCTCCTTGCTGCGTTTAATATACTGTCCGAACAATAGCATTATTACTAACCATTAGAATAGGATTTATTTAAGATTGTTTTCATAGGGTACGGATTAAAAAAAGGCTGGGGTTTTTACCTCGGCCATTGTTTTTTATTGAACTGATAAAGCTTTGAACTGATATCCTTCTTGTGTAAAATGTTCCAATAGTCTCGGCAAACAATAACTCATCCTTTCCCATGCTTTGCTGCTGTCGTGAAAAACAATGATGCTCCCTTTTTTGGAATGATAAAGAACATTGGCCAAACATCTTTGCGGCTGAAGGTCTGTATCAAAATCGCCACTTAAAACATCCCACATAATGATTGACGATTGACGACTTATGACTGACGATTGAAAGCGTGTTATTCTTCCATAAGGCGGCCGAAATAAAGTTGAATCAATTTCTTTCGCTGCTTTATCAATATCATTGATATATTCTTCATCTTTTGTTTTCCAGCCATTCAAGTGATTGAAAGTATGATTACCCACAGCATGTCCTTCGGCTAAGATCCTATCATAAATATTGGGATGTTGTACAACATTATTTCCAATACAAAAGAAAGTTGCTTTTGCATCGTATCTTTTTAATTGATCCAACACAAAAGGTGTTTCTGTTGCATGCGGGCCATCGTCGAATGTGAGATACAATACTTTTTGATTGGTATTGATCTTCCAGATGAATGAAGGATACAATGCACGCAACCACCAAGGTGTTTTAATGAGATACATCGGTCAAAGATATGCAGTACAAGTGTGCGACGCAACTGGGCTGAGATGTATACAACTGCTGGCTGCATAAACTTTATTTACCTATTGCGATTATCTTTGCCGGATGACTAAAAAAGTAAGGGTACGTTTTGCGCCATCACCAACAGGCGGTTTGCATTTGGGCGGCGTGAGAACAGTTTTGTTCAATTATTTATTTGCCAAACATTTTGGCGGTGATTTTATTGTGCGTATTGAGGACACCGACCAAACAAGATTCGTGGAAGGCGCTGAAGATTATATTTTTGAAACCCTTGCTTGGTGCGGATTAGAACCTGATGAAAGTCCGAAGCATGGTGGCCCTTTTGCCCCGTATCGGCAAAGTGAACGCAAAGCCATTTATCGGGAATACGCAGAAAAATTAGTACATGAAGGATATGCGTATTATGCTTTTGACAGTTCGGAAGAATTGGAAGCAAAGCGAAAAGAGTTCCCGAATTTTCAATACAATCAAATATCAAGAACAGCATTAAAAAATTCATTGACATTACATGAAAGTGAAACAAAATCATTACTGGATGCAGGAACAAAATATGTGATCAGAATAAAAATGCCTGCCAATGAAGAAGTGAAATTTACAGATATGATTCGTGGCGAAGTGAGTTTTAATTCATCGCAGGTGGATGATAAAGTTTTATTGAAAGCGGATGGAATGCCCACCTATCATTTGGCAGTTGTGGTGGATGATTATTTGATGAAAATAACACATGCTTTTCGCGGCGAAGAATGGTTGCCAAGTGCACCCGTTCATATTTTATTATGGCAATATTTATTTGGACTGGAAAATATGCCTGAATGGGCACACTTACCATTGATCTTAAAACCGGATGGCAATGGCAAATTAAGTAAACGTGATGGCGACAGACTTGGATTTCCTGTATTTGCAATGGATTGGACTGATCCAAAAACAAATGAAATAACTACAGGATTTAAAGAGAAAGGATTTTTACCGGAAGCATTTGTAAACATGTTAGCTATGTTAGGTTGGAATGATGGAACTGACCATGAAATTTTTTCTTTGCAAGAATTAGTAGAAAAATTTTCGATGGAACGTGTACATAAAAGCGGAGCTAAATTTGATTATGAAAAAGCGAAATGGTATAATGG
>CAIVCF010000149.1 GCA_903904335.1 uncultured Chitinophagaceae bacterium
AGGTAGTGTAAGCAGTGTAAATACCAGTGCAACGAGTTTTAGTTTACCTTATTCAGCAACAACAGGCAGCCCCGATCAATACAGTATCGTTACAGGTTCGCCAACAGCCATGAGCAGTTTCAGTGCAGTCAGCAATGCAACACTCGGTTCATCGCCCATCAGTGTAACCATTCCTGCAAGCGCTGCCAATACTTATAATTTTAATGCCACCGTTACGAATAGCACTACCGGTTGCATATCGGCTTCCAATGCATTTACGGTACTTGTGTTTGGAGCCCCTACTACACAAGCAACTAATGTAAGTTACAGCAGTACTACCACCACACAAACCGGCATCAGTTGGACAAATGGTAACGGCAGCAGCCGAGCTGTTTTTGTTGCGGCAGCAAGCAGCGGTACACCTTCAGCTGTAACGAACACAACTTATACCGCCAATACGGTTTTTGGTTCGGGTACACAAATAAGCAGCAGCGGTTGGTATTGCGTATATAACGGTACAGGTACATCGGTAACAGTAACAGGATTAACAGCAGGCACAATTTACCGCACAATGGTTGTTGAATACAATGGCTCTGCGGGCACTGAAGTTTATTATACTTCTACAGCAACAGGAAACCCTGCTAATATAACAATGCCAACTTCTACTACCTGGAACGGTACAAGTTGGAGTAATGGCAATCCATCATCAACAATTGATGCCATCGTAAGCGATGTCAGCAATACCGCACCTGCATCTTTTTCCTGTAAGAATTTAACCATCAACAGTGGTGCTGCATTAAACTGCACGGGTATTACCGCAACCATCAACGGAAATATAACGAACAGTGGTAATGGCATCAGCGGTACGGGTACATTAACCATTGCAGCAACATGCGCAGTGACCGGTAACTTTTTTATATTCAGCGGCATCATTAATTTAAGTTCAGGAACTTTTACAACAGGAGGTAGAATAACCATTGCACCCGGCGGCGCTATTACAGGTACTTACAGTAATCTCAGCGGCAGTGTAGCCTTACAACAAAGCATTATTGCACAAAGAGGCTGGCGCATGTTTGCCCATCCATTTACTACAGCACAAACATTTGCTTCTATTGCAGGTGCCAATAATGTTACCATTAATACAAGTGCAGGTCCTGCCGGTATTGCAGATACCAGAGTATTCAATAACAGCAGCAATGCATGGGTGGATGCAGGAACAAGTCCGACAGCCAATACAGCGTATGGATTATTTATCAGAGGAATAACAACAGATATACAGGGTGGCGGAACAGGTTTAACGTATGCAGCAGGCCCAACTGCATTTACCTACACTGTAGCCGGTACTTTAAATACAGGTAATTACACTGTACCTGCACCAAGTAACACTTCTAATTTTACTTTGGTCGGCAATCCATTTGCGGCGCCGGTAAACAGCAGTGAATTAACAAACGGAACAGGTGTTTCTTATTATGTCTATCAGATTTCAGTTTCGGGAGATGGCAGAACAAAAGCCGGAGCCTGGAGCACTGTATTAAGTTCATCTGCCACAACACCTATTCCTGTGTTGGGCGTGATCGCATGGAAGCCTTCATCTTCCTATACCATACATACATCAGGTATCAATACTTCCGATGCTGCAGCTACAGGATTATTCGGTATTGAAACACCTATCCCACATATAGAACTACAGATAGAACAAAACGGCAATCAACAGGATAACTTTTTTGTGCGTTTAGACCCTGCTGCTACTGCAAACGGAACAGATAAAACTGACCTTGATAAATTCTATAATGATAATGTAAATGTTTACAGCATCACTGATGATAAAAATCGTTTGGGTGTTGATGCAAGAAATGTATTAGATAAGATACCGCTCGGCATCAGTGCATTGGCAGGTGATTACAATTTTAAATTAGCTGATAATAATTTACCCACAGGCACAACTGTTTATCTGAATGATAAATATTTGAATACACAGACAGCATTGAAAGTGGGTGATACTTATCCATTCACCATCAGCAGCGATGCATCCACTATGGGCGAACAAAGATTTGAATTATCATTCAGTATAAAATCAACTGCCGCAGCAAATGATCCTCCGCGAAGTTTGACAGCGAATGTATTGGGTAATATCACAAGCGGTAATTTGATCGCTGTTCAGATCGGTGGGGCAACAACACCTGTAACGATTGCTGTAAAAGATATGAATGGTAAAGCACTCGGAACAATGAGTGCCGCCAACGGAATACAATATGTAAATGTTGGTAATACTGCAAAGGGAATGTTGTTATTACAGATCAGTGATGGCAAGAGCTCAATCATTAAAAAAGTGATGAAACTGTAAGGAAGACCATAGACGATGGTCGATGGACAATAGAAAAAACACAACAACCCCAAAAAGAAACCAACATGAAAAAATATATCAACCATATCAATACAGAACAAGTAATAAAAATCATTTTCCTGTTTATGATTTTCTTATCTATCAGCGGAATACTTCATGCACAACCGCCAAATAATGGTGATCCTGATAGTGCACCGATTGATGGCGGCTTAAGTTTATTAATTGCAGGCGGTGTTGGATATGGGGTGAAGAAGATAAAAGAGAAGAGAAAAAAGAATGATAAATGTTAAATGAAAAAGCCTCCGGTGTTTTAAAACACCGGAGGCTTTTTATGCAGGCACTATCGTATAAAGTGTGAGATGTTACAAATCTTTGGCGGGAATTTTTTTAATATTCCCTTTTTCGTCAGCAATAACTAAATAACTGTTTTTTATTTTGGTATCTGCAATTACTTTTTCTACTGCTTTATCCAAAGCCGCTTTTATTGGATTACTCAGGTCTTTACTTTGTTTTTTAACGGTCATACACTTGTTATTTTATTATATATTTCAAAGTTAAATATTTCCTGCTCACCTTCAACACTTTTAGCAATTAATTCATATTGTTTACCCGAATTATTATAAATATACCATGCGTCAGCTTTGTCAACATATTTGCCAAAATTCTGCAGACCTTTTATATACCTTCTTTCAATAACATCATTTGGAATGTTATGACCTCCCTTAGCCACTCTTACAGCAACTCTTTGTTTTGCCAGTTCAATACTGTTTAACCAAACAAAAAAGAAAATAACCTCATAGCCTTTTAACTTTGCTTCATTAATAAATTGTAAATAAGTTAAGCCTGAAAGAGTTGTTTCGAACGCAATGCTTTCATTTTGATTGATTAAATAATTAAGCCTTTCCAGCATAATCTTTGCCGATTGAAGTGCAACACTTTCTGCATTAAAAGGGGATAAACCTTTGGCAATTTCGTCGGCATTTACAAACTCAACTGTTTTAAATACTTCGGGTAATAAATAATATGCAGCAGTTGTTTTGCCTGCTCCGTTACATCCTGCTATGATATACAATGTTGGCATAATAAGTAAAAAAATAGGTTATAAAGTTAGCCTTTATTCAAATCAACTTTATAGCAGAAAACCAATAAAAGTAAATCAAGTCATCTGAAACTAAGCGGAGATAATTAATAAAAATAATTTAATTATCCATCAGCAGTCTCCTTCATGCACAGCCACTTGATAATGTTGATCCTGATACTGCTCCCATTGACGGCGGCTTAAGTTTATTAATTGCAGGTGGTGTTGGATATGGGGTGAAGAAAGTTAGAGAGAAGAGAAAGAAAAATGATGAATGTAGAATGATAGATGTTAAATGAAAAAGCCTCGTTGTTTAAAAACATCGGAGGTTTTTTATTGTCATTCCGTTATTTTAATAACAACTGTTTGTTTTTATTTTCCAATATCGGCAGCATTATTGTATTATATTTTCAAGAAAGGTTTTTTTATCCATAAAAAATTTCTATGTTTATCGGCGTAGTATAAAACGCTACACAATTTTCGGATCATGACAGCTGAATATATTCTATCTCCTCTGCGCTTACTACTCAACTAATAAGCAAAGTCCGGAAAAAAATATCTTCTCTTATTTATAATACTTGATTGCGATTTTGGAATGGCCTACAGGCATATTCAAATTCGTGATTAAAATTGATTGCCATTATCATGGTCAAAAAAATCATATGCTATCTATTATACTCGTTTACCTTTCTGTCGGACTATTTATTCAATCAATGATTGTGTTTGCGGAGGTATGCATCAATTTTAAAAGACCGATACTTCTTAAAATAATCATTCTTATTGTTGCGGCCGCATTTGCCTGGCGTGGCATTGGCTATGTGTACTGCTATCATCATTCCTATAACCGTTGGGCAATTGAAATACCTCAGTCGATCCTTCCCTTTTCTACCATCAGTCTCTTTACCTATATCTACAAAAGCAGGCTAACATGGTATATCATTTCTATTGGATTGCTGATCCTGCTGTTTCAACTGGTATCTCAAGCCTATTTTTCATTTACGGATCCTGTTTACAACAACAAGCCTTTATGGGCCTTACCGGGTGCAGGCATTTACTTTAAAATGGCAAAGACCATTATTACACTCTTTGTATTTTCCATCAATCTCTGGATATTAGTGAAGATTTCAACGAAGTACAAGCCGGGGAATATCTATTTCATTCAATTACGCCAATGGGCATTGTATCTCCTGCTTTTTCAATTATTGTCAGGGATAAGTTTTGTGATCTATGTGTATCTGGATCCGGGATATAAGAATATTGCTTATCTCTTTGTGCTGATCTTTAATTATGCCGGTATTCTTTTGTTTTTGTTCAGACCCAAATTCCTGAACAGAAGTAATTTAAAAATAAAGCTGGGAAACATTTTTGATAAGAAAATGGAGGATAGCTTAACGGAGAAATTATTTAGTGAAGTATTTTTTACAAATGTATTCTATCTGAAGCAGGATGCATCCGTGGAGACTTTGAAAAAGCAATTGAATGTTTCTTCAGAGATACTCAATAACTTTTTATATACCCATTATGGTCTGGCATTGACTGATCTGGTGAATAAGCATAGGGTGGGCTATTTTATGGACCTGGTGAACACGGGTAAATACGGAAATTATACGATCGATGCCCTGGCGCGGGAAGCAGGCTTTGGCAGCAGATTCCATTTATATAAGTCTTTCAAAAAATTTCATGGGGGCACACCTTCTGATTTTATACGCTCTGTTCATGAATAACTGCAGCTTTTATGGATGCAGTCGTTTTATCTATTCTTCATAAACTACTGATAACCAAGGTGACGTAACAGTTAACGTTGTGACCTTGAATTGGCACAGTCCTTATTTGCATTTCGCTTTTATATTGACTCTTTTTGTTTCAGCAATTCAAAAAATGATTGTTTCAACAGGATGATGTGACTATCAAGATCCTGCCAACAACATTTGAAAATCTTTGCTTTCAACCCATGCAATTTGATTGTAAAGAAATTTTAATCAGTGACGAAGAGTTTGGTTGCAGCATCACATTCTCAGAAAAAGAGAACGGCATTGCAAAGGAGAACCTGACCGTGGAAGAATTGTTGCATTATACCGGACAATATGTAATGCTGATGAGGAAATACAGCGATTGGATATGGTACACTTAATTCTAATACTGGTGGTTATAATAATACTGCCCTTGGCTCACAAACTCTTCAAGGAAATAGTACTGGTAATAATAATACAGGTATTGGTGAGGAGGCGATTCAAGGAAATACAACTGGAAATAATAATACTGCTACCGGTTTTGAAACATTATTTTTAAACGCTACAGGTAATAGTAATACGGCCATGGGATATAATTCACTTTGGAAAAATTCAACCGGCAATTTTAACACCGGTATTGGTCAAAGTGCTTTATTTCAAAATACCGGTAGCAACAATACCGGTATTGGTGTAAATGTTATTCAGGGAAATTCGACAGGTAGTAACAATGTAGGCTTAGGATATAATGCAGGTGTCTTTGATATGAATAACTTAAATACATCAGTTTTTGATAATTCGGTTTTTTTGGGTGCTAACTCTAAAATGCACGCTGATGGAGAAACAAATCAAATAGTTATCGGTTATAATGCAATTGGGAATGGTTCAAATACCATTCAATTGGGTAATACAAGCATATCCAATGTAAAAACTTCAGGCACTTTAACTACAGGAACTATCACATTACCAAACACAGATGGAACAAGCGGACAGGTATTAAGTACCAATGGCAGTGGTAGTGTTGGTTGGGCAAATTCAACTATTAGCGGTATTAATATCGATCAAACAAATAACAATGTTGCTATTGGTAATTATGCCGGCCAGACTAATCAAGCAGCTAACTCAGTAGCCATTGGAAATAGTGCCGGTCAGACCAATCAAGGTACCAACGCGATAGCTATTGGTAATTATGCAGGTAATAACAATCAACAGGCAAATAGTATTATTTTAAATGCCACCGGGTCTACTTTAGATGCTACTTCCAATTCCGGCTTTTTTGTGAGTCCGATCAGGTCAAATATTAGTAGTCAACCTGTTTTGACTTACAATACCACCACAAACGAAATCTCTTCTAATTCGGCTAAAACATTTGTCATTAACCATCCTACAAAACCGGATAGTTATCTGGTGCATGCTTGTTTGGAAGGACCGGAAGCCGGTGTTTATTAAAGAGGTGAAGCTAAGATTGAAAATAATAAATCCGTTTCTGTTTCACTGCCCGATTATGTAAGTTCTTTTGCAGGCAATTTTTCTATACAAATAACGCCTATCTATTCAGATGACACTGATGAGAATATTGTTTACAGTACATCAAGAGTAAAAGATAATGCATTTACTGTGCATGGTAAAAATGGTAGTTTCTATTGGCTTGTTTATGCACAGCGAGGTAAAATAGAAGTGGAACCTAAAAAATCAGATGTTCAGGTTGGCGGCGATGGCCCTTACAAATATATCAAGTCATCAAAATAATGATAGGTAGATCAATACCAATCTTAAAGTATAGATAAGATTAAGGTATAAATTTCTTAATGTTTTGTTGAAGTATTCATTTTCATCTTCAATAGAAAAGCTGAATAGTATAATTCGAATAGTACATATTGTGATTATTAAAAATTAACCCTAACAAAAATGAAAAAAAGTTTACTCGCTCTACTCTTGTTTGCATTTGTTGCAGTGAATGCACAGGTAGGTATAGGAACAAACAGTCCAAATGTATCCGCAAAATTGGATGTTACCAGTACAACGAAAGGATTTTTACCTCCAAGAATGACTGCTGCACAACGAGATGCAATTGCCACTCCGGCAGCAGGGTTAATGATCTATTGTATCAATTGCGGTGCCGGAGAATGGGAAGGATTTAATGGAACAGCCTGGACTAATATTGTTGGAGGAACAAAAGCAGCCCCATTAACAATCGGCCAAAGTTATCAAGGTGGAATAATAGCATACATATTAGTTAATGGAGATCCGGGCTATGATCCTAATACACCACATGGAATAATTGTCTCTTCTGCAGATCAAAGTACGGGTATTCAGTGGTTTAATGGCTCGTATACTCTTACAGGAGCAACCGGAACTGCCATTGGAACGGGTTTAGCAAATACCAATGCTATTATTGCCAGTCAAGGTGCTACAAGTACCAATTATGCAGCAGGCTTGGCCAGAGCTTATACTGGGGGTGGATACTCAGATTGGTTTTTACCCAGTAAAGATGAATTAAATGAACTGTACTTAAATAAAACAGCTGTTGGCGGTATTTCAGGTTACTATTGGACTTCAACAGAAGCATTAAATTCTTATCTCAATGCTTACGCATGGTTAGAGAATTTCTTGAATGGTACTCAAAATAAGGACAGTAAGGATACCAATAATTACAAAGTTCGAGCGATTAGGGCTTTTTAATAATAAAATCAAACAGCGAATCAGTTATTAATTTAAAACCATAACAAATGTTCAAACAACTTTTATCTATATCCATATTGTTGGTTTTCTCTTTTGTTACTAAGGCACAGCTCTATATAACAAGCGGAGAAACAATAACTGTTTCCACCTCCGGTGATCTGGTATTGCAAGAAGACCTAAATAATAACGGAACTATCATCAATCTTATTTTAGGTGGATCCAATGCACAGAATATATTGGGTGTGGGAATTATCAATACTTTGATCATCAATAAAACTGCAGGCACAGCAACCGGAACGGGTGGTATGCAATCCATCACTAACACCATTACACCAACTGCAGGAGCATTAAATGCAGGAGGATACATCACATTGCTTTCAACAGTTAGTGGTTCAGCAACTATTACACAAGGCAGTGGTAGTTATTTGAGCGGCAATATAATTGTACAACGATATGTTGGAAACAGTATACAATGGAGAATGGTTGGGTTTCCATTTTTAGCTGCAACAACTCTTGCCGAAAGTTCGTTAGCAGGTTTTTACACATCGGGTTATGCAGCTAACACCTATAATGAATCGGGCGATAACGGAGCTTACGGCAATGGTGGTACTGTGAATGCAGGATGGAACGCATTTACAAGCGGAACGATTACAGCTAATAAAGGATTGCTGTTAAGTGGTGGTGTGATATCTTCTCCTATTAATTTCAGTGGTACTGTCAATACAGGAACACAAAGCATTGCATTAAGTTATACAACAGGTAATACCAATAAAGGATGGAACTTAATTGTTAACCCTTATGCATCTAATATTAACTGGACAACCATTCAATCCAATAACACAACGAATTTGGATAATGCGATCTATCGTTATGATCCTAACACAACTGCCTATGCTTCTTATGTAAATGCAGTGCATACAGGTAATCAATCCAATGTCATTGAAAATGGTGCAGGATTCTTTGTTCACTCAACAGGTGCAACAAGTTTATCTGTCAGTGAAACCGATAAAACAAACAGTTCTCCTTTAGCAAGTTTATTTGGCGTACAGCCGATAGGATATCAGGATAAAAGTATCATCAAACTTTCTTTAGTAAAACAGGGAGAAGATTATGGTGATGAAGTGATCGTGAGATGGGGTGTAGATCCTGCCACAGATAATTTCGATGGTAAGTATGATGCTTATGATATGGGAAGAACAACAGGTGCTGATCTTTCAGTAGTGGGTAAAGACGGAACAGTATATTCCATATTTCATGGCAGTGCATTGCAAACGAAAGATAAAGAGCAAAGAGAAATATCATTGGGTATTAAAAATATTGCAGAAGGAAATTATAGTATCAATACGAATCTGCTTTCTGCGATGTATGCAGGCAATGATGTTTTTTTGAGAGATCATTATACCAATCAAACAACACTCATCAGTACAGATAGTTCTTCTTATGCATTCATGGTAACTTCAGATGCTTTATCCTCATCAACAAACAGGTTCAGTATTGCACTGAATTATAAAGCAGTTGATCATAATACTGCCAACAACAATCTTCCTGTTTTGTTACTGAATAATCCATCAACAGGTAATCTGTTCACATTATACAGTAAGAATAATTTCAATCAATTGCAATGGGAAATAGTAGATGCATCAGGAAGATCATTGCAAACAGGATTATTGAGTAATGTATTAAAAGCAAGTACGCATCAGATCAATGCAGGGAATACTAATCATGGCAGCTATTTTATTAAACTGAATGGTGATGGTAATGCATTGCCGGTACTGAAGGCAATTAAAAATTGATAATTGTCAATTAATAATTGAATGTCAGGCTTGACAATAAAATAAAACAAAACAACATGAAAAATAAACTTATCAATATCACCTTACTCACCCTTTGTTTTTTAATTCCGGTGCTGCCCTTATTAGCACAACCAACGCCACCACAAAATGCACCCATTGATGGCGGATTAAGTTTATTAATTGCCGGAGGAGTTGGATATGGTGTAAAGAAGATAAGAGAGAAACGGAAGAATGATAAGTTGTAAGTATTAAGTTATAAGTCTGCCTGTGGTAGGCAGGTAAAAGCCTCAGATGTTTTTAAAATATCGGAGGTTTTTTATTCTATAAATAAATGTTTCAATTCTTCTGTCGGCAACCAGCATTCCTCTTTTTTACCAAACCATTTATATCTGTTATTGGCAATGATGCTGTAAAAATAATTTCTGATGGATGCGGGAACAATTATAAATGCAAACATCATTTTCCATGCACCGGATAATTGTCTGCACACTTTTAAAGCAGCAGTAGTTCG
>CAIVCF010000150.1 GCA_903904335.1 uncultured Chitinophagaceae bacterium
CACTATGATTAAATTAAAAGACATGTTAGTAGAAGCACCGATAGATACCTATGCTACGATAGGTGATTTTAGCAAGGGTGCATCATTTCGTGATAAACGTGATAGAGATTTAGTGACGCATCCCGTTGTATTATAGAGATAATTCAGGATGAATGGCGTATAAGTTCCTGCAATTAAAAAGTAAATGCTGATGTGATCAAACACTTGTAATACCTGTTTTACTTTCGGTTGCTGAAATCCGTGATAGAGTGTTGAAAAAGTAAACAACATTAAAAAACAAAATCCATAAATACTGGCACCCACCACTGAATGAATATTATTGGTGTGTATGGCCAAAGCAGTTAATAAGGGTATAGAGGCGATACCAAATAAAATACCGATACCGTGTATGATACTATTGGTGAGTTCTAAATTTAAAATAGTTTCTTTTACACCTGTTTGCATGGTCTTATTTTAAAAATCAACAGCCAATTCTATTGTTTAAAATTAAGCTTAGAAAAGCAAAAAACTTAAAACAATCAATGATTATAAAAATTTTTTTATTAAATTTTGTTTTATTAAAAAAAATAATATTTTCGTAGAGATAAAATTCTTCCCTATTTATTCATACAACAAACCCAAACATCATGCAAAAGATCAGCAAACTGATGATCAGCTTTTTTTTATTAACTGCTTTCACTGTGGCAGGCGATTTCAGTAAAGACATTATCGGCAAATGGAAAATTGATGATGCATCAGTTGCCACAGCCAGAACGAATATGATCGCTAAAGTGCGCAAAATGAGTCCTGAACAAGCTGACCAGATGGAAGCTTATGGCGAACAGTTAGACATGCTAATCAAAAGTATCACTTTCGAATACAAAACAGACGGCACTTTGGAAATTGCTACACCGCAAGGGCCACAAAGCATCAAATGGAGCATCAGTGCTGATAATAAATACTTAGTGAAGGTTGGCCCTGACGGAACAGAAAGTAAAGACAGTATCATTGATATCAAAAAGGAGAAAGTTACTTTGTTTGATCTGACAACAAAATCAAAAGTGGATTACGTTCCTGCACAATAATTTTTTTATTATTCAATAAAAAATCCCGACTCTATTTGTATCGGGATTTTTTATTGATATATTACTCATTCCTGAAAACCACCGTTCCATCAAACACATCCACCAATACAGGTTTTGTTTTATCAATATCTCCGGCTAATATTTTTTTACTTAACTGATTCACGATCTCTCTTTGAATCAAACGTTTCAATGGTCTTGCGCCAAATTGAGGATCATAACCGTTCTCAGCCAGATATTCCAAAGCATAATCTGTGAACTTAAGATCAATACCGTTTTTGCTAATCAATTCTTTCAATGCATTCAATTGAATCTTGATGATCCCTTTGATCTCTTTTTTCATCAACGGCTGGAACATAATCACTTCATCAATTCTGTTCAAAAATTCTGGACGGATGGTTTGTTTAAGCAAATTCATTACTTCAATCTTTGTTTTTTCAACAACGGCTTCTTTATTTTTTTCTGTTACTTTTTCAAATGCGTCCTGAATGATCTGACTTCCCATATTGCTGGTCATGATGATGATGGTATTTTTAAAATTCACCATCCTGCCTTTATTATCAGTCAATCGTCCATCATCTAACACTTGTAACAATACATTGAAAACATCAGGATGTGCCTTTTCAATTTCATCCAATAGCACAACACTGTAAGGTTTGCGACGAACAGCTTCTGTTAATTGACCACCTTCTTCATAGCCAACGTATCCCGGAGGCGCACCAACTAAACGAGATACAGTATGCTTTTCCTGATATTCACTCATGTCAATTCTCGTCATCATATTCTCATCATCAAACAAATAATCGGCCAATGCTTTTGCCAATTCTGTTTTACCAACACCGGTTGTACCGAGAAAAATAAATGAGCCGATAGGTTTTTTAGGATCCTGCAAACCAGCCCTGCTTCTGCGTATGGCATCGGCAACAGCTGTTATTGCTTCATCCTGTCCCACTACTTTTTTATGCAATTCATCTTCGAGATTCAATAATTTCTCTCGTTCGCTTTGCAACATTCTGCTCAAAGGAATTCCTGTCGCTTTTGCTATTGCCTGTGCAATATCTTCAGCATCCACTTCTTCTTTCAACAAACGCTTTTCGCTGATGGCATCTAACTGAACAGAACTGTCGGCAATAATTTTTTCCTGATCTTTTATTTTGCCATAACGTATCTCTGCTACTTTGCCAAAATCGCCATCACGTTCTGCACGTTCAGCTTCTGATTTTAATTGATCAATATTTGCTTTTGCAGTTTGAATTTTTTCTACGATTTCTTTTTCCTGTTTCCACTTAGCTTTTAGTGTATCGCGTTCAACAGTCAGCAAAGAAATATCCTGCAACAATTTTTTCATTTTGTCTTTATCGTTCTCACGTTTAATAGCTTCCCGTTCTATTTCTAACTGACGGATACTTCTTTCCAGCTTATCTAATTCTTCGGGCATTGAATTCATCTCTAATCGAAGTTTGGCAGCACTTTCATCGATCAAGTCAATTGCTTTATCAGGTAAAAATCTGTCGGTAATATAACGATGCGATAATTCTACCGCAGCAATAATGGCTTCATCTTTAATACGCACATGATGATGTGTTTCGTACTTATCTTTTATACCACGGAGAATCGAAACAGCATCTTCCACACTTGGTTCATCCACCATTACTTTTTGAAAACGGCGTTCGAGTGCTTTATCTTTTTCAAAATATTTTTGATACTCATTTAAAGTTGTTGCACCAATAGCTCTCAATTCACCACGAGCCAATGCAGGCTTTAAAATGTTAGCAGCATCCATGGCACCTTCGCCGCCTCCGGCACCGATCAAGGTATGAATTTCATCAATGAATAAAATGATCTCTCCATCACTTTCTGCAACTTCTTTTACAACAGCTTTTAATCTTTCTTCAAACTCACCTTTATATTTAGCACCGGCTATCAATTGCCCCATGTCGAGTGCATAAATAATTTTTGATTTTAAATTTTCAGGTACATCACCATTTACGATACGCATGGCCAAACCTTCTGCTATCGCGGTTTTACCTACACCGGGTTCACCAACTAATATTGGATTATTTTTTGAACGACGCGTTAAAATATGTAGTGTTCTTCTGATCTCTTCGTCACGACCGATTACTGGATCTAACTTTCCGTTTCGCGCCATTTCATTCAAGTTCTTTCCATACTTCTGCAAAGAATTATATTGCTGCGATTGTGTTTGCGAATTAATAGTTGAACCTTTTCTTAATTCCTTTATTGCAGCCACCAATCCTTTTTCTGTTAAGCCTGCATCCTTCAATAATTTTCCTGTATCATCGTTTACCTGCAACAAACCCAACATCAAATGTTCAGTGCTCACAAATTCATCACCGAATTGTTTTAATGATGCATTAGCTTTTAAAAAGGCACTGTTCAAATCACGGCTTACTGCTTGTGCTGGTTCTGTACCACTTGCTTTCGGCAAACGTTTTATACTTTCATCAATTTTAGATTCGATGAATGCAACGTTCACATTATTCTTCTTCAGTAAATATTCAACAGGACTGTCTTCATCAGTCAGCAAAGCTTTTAATAAATGGTTTGTTTCGATATTCGGATTACCATTAGTGAACGCCACCTGTTGTGCCGCTTGAATGATTTCCTGAGCTTTAATTGTATAGTTGTTTAAATTCATAATATTAAGTTTATTTTATGTTACCTGTTTTTGTATCTCTATTTGGCTTTTGTTGTGTCACTCACTTGTACAGTTTGTTCTTTACCGGGCTTTTTGTACCACAAAGTTCTGGAAGTTGAAGTGGGCGACGCAAGAAAAGTTAAATAGCTTTACTGAAGCTTGCAACCAAAAACTTTTCTTTTAATTTCACAAACTACAATCCAAATAAAAAAAAAGGTAATAATGTCACTAAAATCAAAGCGTCTCTGCCGCAAATTCAGTCTGGTTGGGAGTTTTATGCTGTTATGTCTGACTTTATTCAGTCAATACGATTTCAGCGGTGTTGACAAGAAATTTGCAGAATCAAAAAAGGAATTGGGGAAAAACACAGTGATGCTGATCTATAAAGACGGAAAGATCATTTATAAAAAAGAAACGGATGATTTTAAAGCCAATAGCCCCGAGCCCATTGCCAGTTGCAGTAAATGGTTAACGGCTGCTTTGGTGATGACCTTTGTTGATGAAGGCAAATTATCGCTTGATGATAAAGTAAGTACTTATTTGCCCGTTTTTGCAAAATACGGCAAGAGTTTTATTACGATCAGGAACTGCTTAAGCCATCAAACAGGTATTCATCAGGATCATGTTAATCTGCTTACCATAATGGAGCATAAAAAGTTTGCCAATTTAGAAGAAGAGGTGAATGATTATGCATCGAAAAAAGAAATTGAATTTAATCCCGGCACCGGATTTTTTTATGGCGGTACCGGATTGAATATTGCTGCAAGGGTTTTAGAAGTGATCACTAAAAAAAGTTTCGATCAATTAATGAATGAAAGAATTATTCGTCCTTTGGCGATGCGTAATACTTCATTCTTTAATGAAAAAGCCGTGAATCCATCAGGCGGTGCAGTATCTGCAGCCGTTGATTACATCAATTTTTTATCCATGATCCTCAACAAAGGAATGTATAATGGCAAAAGGATTCTAAGTGAACAATCCATTTCAGAAATACAGCATTCACAAACGGTAGGGATTCCGATTAAATACACACCAAAAGTTGCTGAAGGTTATCAGTATGGACTGGGTGAATGGATCCAGGAAGCTGACGAGAATGGCAAAGGTATTGTGGTTTCAAGTCCGGGATTATTCGGCACTTGGCCATGGATCGACAATTGCAGAGGCTATGCCTGTATTATTTTTACGAAGAGCATCATCAGTGAAAATAAAAGAGATATTTATTTAGAGCTCAAAAAATCAATTGAAGAAGTGATACCTTCCAACTGCAAACAATAATTTTAATTTTATATAAATCAAACCACAAAAGAATAAATGGAAAATTTGCTTAATTATTTGATCATTGCAGGAAAATCTGTAACCATTTATGTTTTTATCATTGTAGCCATCCGGATATTTGGCAAGAAAGAATTGTCACAGCTGTCAGTTATTGATCTTGTCTTTATTTTATTGATCAGTAACAGTGTCCAGAATGCGATGGTGGGTAGTGATACAACAGTTCCCGGCGGTATGGCAGCAGCATTAGGTTTGTTTATCACAAATTATATTTTTAAGATTTTCTTGCGTGGTTCTGATAAATTCAACAAATTCATTCAGGGTGAAAAAATTGTGATCGTTGTTGGTGGCAAAGTTCAGGAACAAGGTTTAAAAGATTCTACCATGACAATTGAAGAAATTGAAATGGCTGTTAGAGAGCATGGCGTAACAAGTATTGCCGAAGCAGATCTTGTAATATTAGAAGTGGATGGAAACGTTACCGTACTTTCTTCAGATTACACACAAAAAACCGTTAAGAAAAGAAGAAAACCACAGTTGTCGCATAATCCTTAGCACTACAATTGTAATAATGAATTGATCTTTATTTTAAAAATGCTCTTCTGAATTTTAAAAGTGTTCATACA
>CAIVCF010000151.1 GCA_903904335.1 uncultured Chitinophagaceae bacterium
AAGATAGATCGTTTTGTTTCTGTATCTGTTTCCCTCACCCATATCGATCCCTTTCCCGAACCAGTTTAATGCACCGGTATAATCTCCGGTTTTTACAAATACCAAACCAATGGCGGCCATAGCCCTAATCTGATTTAGTGTATCTTTTTTAAGCTCGGCAATGTTCAATGCACGATAATCATTGCTTAGTGCTTCTTTGAATTCCTGTTTTCGTATCATGCACCTTGCTTCCAACAACAAAAAGGATACAGATATAGAAGATGTAGAATCTTTTTGTAACAAAACAGGCAGATGCTGTTGGATGATAGAGGTAACTGAATCAAGTTCATTTTTTCGATAGTAACTGCTTGCTTCATAATAAGAAGCCCAATGTAATGCAGGTATATTTTTTTGTTGGGCCGCTATCTTTTTTGCCTGAAGCGCATAAAAATATAATGTATCCTTATTAAAGGAATCATTCTCTTCGCATAATGATAAAATGGCTGTTAACTTTTCTCCCGGTGTTTTTGCGGTACGGATATTTTCTTTTAGTGCATTCACTACAACTGTTTGTGCCGAAGCAGATGCAATAGTCATGAACATGATCACATAGAGATACAATATCTGGCGCCGCCCATTCATCAAAAGCTGTATTAGAGGGATTTAAAAATATTTTTTTCTCTTTACTAAAAGATGGATAACTATCTTTCTTTTATTACAAACCCACAATAGCTATACTAAATGTAAAAGAATAGTTTTGAGAGTACAAGAATTTTTATATGCCGATGAAAACAAGCTTCATTTTTATTTAATTACCTTCGTGTTTCCTGTTGCAAAACAGCAAATCAAAAAACATGAGTAATAAACCATTCGAGAAATTTATTAAGCCCGAATTCAAAGGCGCTAAAAAGAAAGAAGCCATCCGTCAGGATAAACGCAAAGCCAAAGCAGAATCCAGAGCCATCGGCGAAGAATTAAGAAGAAAAAAATTAGATAAAAAAAGAGGCATTGTTTCTGACAAACCCGAAGAAAAAAAGTTTCATAAAAAAGACAGAAGTAATACCGGAAATAAATTCTCTGAAAGAAGACCCATCACTCCTATTTCAAAACAAAATGATATTCCTGTTCAGGATTCATTCGATCCCGTTGAATTAGATCCCAACAGTCCCTTAATGCCATTGAATAAATTTTTAGCCTATTGTGGTATCTGCGGAAGAAGAGAAGCTGCAGATATCATTAAGCTGGGCCATGTTACCGTTAATGGTGATAAGATATTTGAACCCGGTTATAAAGTGCGCGGTAATGAAGATGTGAAAGTAAAAGGCAAAAAGATCTTTCTGCAACGCAATCTTGTTTATATTCTGTTGAATAAACCTAAAGATTATATCACTACTTCAAAAGATCCCGAAGGAAGAAAAACTGTACTCGAATTAATTAAAGGTGCCACCAAAGAAAGGGTGTATCCTGTAGGAAGATTAGACAGAAATACAACCGGTGTTTTATTATTGACCAATGACGGAGAGTTAGCACAAAAATTAACGCATCCTTCTTTCCAGGTAAAAAAAATATATGAAGTACGGGTTGATAAACCTGTTACTAAAAAAGATTTTGAAGCCATCATCAACGGTGTGACTTTGGAAGATGGTTTTGTTCAGGCAGATAATTTGGCTTATTCCGATCCAAAAGACAAAACTATTGTGGGCATTGAGATACACAGCGGCAGAAACAGGATTGTAAGAAGGATATTTGAGCATTTAGGTTATGATGTGAAGAACCTTGACAGGGTTATGTTTGCCAACCTCACCAAGAAAAATGTTGACCGCGGCAAATGGAGAATGCTGCAAGAAAAAGAAGTGCGTTTATTGAAATATATGAATCAGAGTTTTACCAAAACAAAGAAAGACGCATAAATGAAATTGGATATTATTTTCGAGAACGATCAATTTGCTGCAGTTAATAAACCTTCCGGATTATTTTCCATTCCTGATAGATTCGGTAAAGAAATTTCTTTGAAAGATATTTTGAAAGAAAAATATGGCGAGATATTTACCGTTCATCGTTTGGATAAAGACACCAGCGGTGTAATTGTTTTTGCAAAGAATGAAACCGCACACAAACAATTATCGCAATTATTTGAAGGAAGAGAAGTTGAAAAGTTTTATCTCGGTCTGGTGTACGGCAATTTAATGACGCCGAAAGGAACGATCGATATGCCGATTATGGAACATCCCGGAAAGCAGGGTCTGATGCTTACACATGAAAAAGGAAAAGTTTCTGTAACGGATTATGAAGTGTTAGAATCATTCCGTTTGTATTCGTGGATGCAGTTTCAAATTCATACAGGTCGCACACATCAGATCCGTGTGCACATGAAACATATCGGTCACAGCATTGTTTGCGATGATGTGTATGGTGATGGCAACCCTGTATTGCTTTCTTCCATCAAAAAAAGATTCAAACTTTCTAAAACATCTGAAGAAGAAAGAGCCATCCTGTCGAGATTAGCATTGCATTCCTGGAAATTAAAATTCACATTAAATAATGAAATGTTTTCTTTAGAAGCTGAGCCACCAAAGGATCTGCGGGCTTTGTTGCAACAGTTGAGAAAATGGAAAGGATAGGATCGCAGATTACACAGATTTTAATATGATTTTCGCCAAAAATAAGCTCTGAGCTATGAGCTGCGAGTATTTGCTCGAAGCTCATAGCTCAGAAAGCACAATTAGAAGACAAAACAAAATCCAACTAGAATTACATTAGTTTCTTACAAGACTTTACTCGTTCTTATAAACAGTTCCTGCTTTCATTACAAATTTTACATTGCCCATTACTTTTATATCTTTAATCGGATCGCCATCAACAGCAACAACGTCAGCTAATTTTCCTTTTTCAATACTGCCGATAGAAGTATTACCCAACAGATCGGCCGCACTTACCGTTGCCGCTTTGATACATTCAATGGCCGGCATGCCTGCTTCATTCATATACACAAATTCCATCCAGTTTTTGCCGTGTGCATATACACCGGCATCTGTTCCGAATGCAATTTTTACACCTGCTTTATAAGTTCTTGCAAATGCATCCTGAATCACACTGCCCACTGCAATCGCTTTTGCAGCAATGATCTCAGGAAAATAACCGGGTTTATTTTTTGCAGAATCCGCAACTGATTTCCCTGCAATGATGGTAGGCACATGATAGGTTCCCATCTTTTTCATTAATTCAATCGCTTCATCATCTACATAGGTACCATGTTCGATAGATGCAACACCAGCACGCACCGCACGTTTGATACCTTCAGCACCATGTGCATGTGCAGCTACTTTCATTCCGTAATCCTTAGCAGTTAATACGATCGTTCTTATTTCTTCTTCTGTAAACTGTGCACCTGCACCGTCTTTTTCCAAACTTAACACACCGCCTGTAGATGCTATCTTGATCAGATCTGCGCCGTCTTTATAACGCTGACGAACTGCCTTTCTGCATTCATCCACTCCGTTCACCACATCACTGTTCAATTCAGGAATATGCATCAGGTCTTCACGTAAACCATTTGTTGCATCGCCATGACCACCGGTAGAAGACAAAGCTTTACCTGAAGTGAAAATTCGCGGGCCAACAATCAATCCCTTATTAATTGCATTTCTGATGGCAATATTTACACTGCCGCCAACATCACGAACGGTTGTAAAGCCTGTCATCAAAGTTATTTTCGCATATTGAATCGAGCCAAATGCAATATCAGCCTCATTTTGAGAGAACCGTAATGTTCTATCAGGATTTGTTTCATGATCCATATGCACATGACAATCGATCAATCCAGGCATCACAGTTCTATTCTTCAGATCAATGACCTTGTCATTGGCAGATGCAGCTACATATCCTTTCTGTACATCGGTAATTTTATTTCCTTCAATGATGATACTCATTTCTGTCTGCACCTGCATCTGTTTTATATCGATCAGTTTTCCGCAATAAATAACCGTGCGTTGAGCAAATGAAGCCTGTGCAAACAATAAAGCAATCAGTATTAATTTTTTCATGGCTGAAATATTTTTTGAAAGATATAAAAAGCAAACAATTTAGCCATAGAAAATAAAAAGCCGGAATAAGAATATCCCGGCTACCAAAAAACAAGTACAACGAAAACAGACTTTGTAATTATTTATTAGGCTGTGGCGTATAACGCAAATAAGGTTTTACGATCTTCACGCCTTTTGGAAATTTTTTAATAGCATCTTCAGTCGTAAGAGCAGGAACAACGATCACATCTTCTCCTTCTACCCAATTGGCTGGAGTTGCCACACTGAAATTGGCTGTTAGTTGTAACGAATCCACCACACGCAATATTTCATTGAAGTTGCGGCCTGTTGATGCAGGATAAGTAATGATCAATTTCACTGCTTTATCCGGACCAAGTATAATCAATGAACGAACTGTTGCGGTTGCAGAAGCATTGGGATGGATGAAATCAAACAATTTAGAAACTTTTCTGTCATCATCAGCGATGATGGGAAAGTTTACAGATGTTTTTTGTGTTTCATTGATATCACTGATCCAGCCCAAATGTTTTTCAACAGGATCAACACTTAATGCCAGCACTTTTACATTTCTTTTGTCAAACTCGGCTTTCAGCAATGCAGTTTTTCCCAATTCTGTCGTACATACTGGTGTATAATCTGCAGGATGCGAAAATAAAATGCCCCATGAATTGCCGAGATATTCATAGAAGTCGATATCGCCAATGGATGTTTTAGCCTGAAAGTTTGGAGCGATGTCCCCGAGACGTAAACTCATTTTGTTAGATTTTTGTTGAATTGAAAAAATAAAATTTAAGCAAATATAATATTATCCTACTAAATTAGTAGAGTACAAATAAATAACTTTTAAATTTAACAATCACCAAAATTTTACGAATAAAGAAATTTATTTTTTGTTTTGTACGGTTCTCGCTTTTTGCAATGCCGATCTGCCGTATTTATCTTTTACATGATCGATGGCCTTGTAAAGATTTGATTTTTTTTCTGCATCATCAAACAAACTGCCCTGTGTGGCGTGGTTGGTCAGTTCACTCAAACGCACACCCAGTAAGCGAATAGGCCGCCCTTTTTTATACAATTTATGAAAGAGGTCAATAGCAACAGGAATCAGTTCATCATCCCTGAAAGTATAATCGATCGTGGTTTGGCGTGATGTTGTTTCAAAATCAGGATACCTGATTTTAACTGCGATACAACCCGCCAATTTTTCATCTTTGCGCAATTCATACGTGATCTTTTCCGTCATGCGAACTAATTCACTTAACAAAAAAGTAATATCAGTTTTATTTTCTTCAAAAGTGTTTTCGGTAGAAATGGATTTAGCTTCATGATAAGAATGCACTTCGCCATAATGAATGCCCTGTGCTTTTTTGTACAGATCAGTTCCCCATTTGCCCAATCTTTCTTCTAATTCTTGTTCGGATTTTTTTAAAATATCTCCTATCAAAAAAATGCCCATAGATTTTAAAATAGTAAAAGTATGTTCACCCACTCCTGAAAATTTATTGACGGGCAATGGTGCTAAAAATTCTTTTTCCATTCCCGGTTGTACAAATAAATATCCATTTGGTTTTGCTTCATCGGTTGCGATCTTCGCAACCATTTTATTACTTGCCAAACCAAATGAAATAGGCAACTTGGTCTCATCAATAATTTTATTTCTTAAATCGATCGTCCATTGATAAGGATCAAAATATTTATCCATCCCTGTGAGGTCGATATAAAATTCATCAATACTTGCTTTTTCAAATAAAGGTGCTTTCGATGCAATGATATCTGTAACCCAACGTGAGTAACGGCTGTATTCTCCTCTTGTGCCATGCGTAATAATTGCATGCGGACAAAGCTGCATAGCTTTCTTCATCGGCATGGCACTGTGCACACCAAATTTTCTCGCTTCATAACTGCAAGTAGTAACAACACCTCGTTCTTTACTTCCACCAACAATAACTGCTTTCCCTTTCAATGAGGGATCGCTTAACACTGCCACGCTTACAAAAAAAGAGTCGAGGTCAAAATGAGCAATATATCGTTGCGGTTCGTTCATGCAACTTCTAAATTAACGAAGATTTTCAATAGCCCTGAGTTCAGCGCTATGAACAGAGAGAAAGCTCGTGGTTCACAGCTAATAGTTTCTTATCTAAGAACATTCAATACTTCTTCATCAACACGTTTTGGTTTGAACGTTTTTTTATCCAATAAGATCCAAACACTTTTTGCAGAAATTATTTTTTTATTGTCGCTCTTGCGGATAATCTCATAATGCCTGTCCCATGCAACACCTGAATAATCACCTGTCCAGGTTTTCATCAATAAGGCATCATGCAGAAAAGATTGAGCGAGATAATCAATTTCATGATGACGTGCAACCCATAAAACCTTTTCATTCATTTCAGCAGAAGAGTAACTGTTCCAATGTTTTGAAGCAATATCCTGCATCCATTGCACATACACCACACTGTTCACATGCTGCAAAGCATCTAAATGCTCAGGCAACACAATAAATTCTATTTCAAAAATATTTTTCATCTGTAAATTTCCAATAAGCCATCAGGTAATACAACATGCACTTCTTTTTTCTTTCGATCGATCTTATGTAATGTTTCTTCATGCAAAGGGATGAGCGCTTCATTGCCGTTTAATGTTATCCGCAATAAAACCTGATGCGGTTGTTCCATTACTTCTTCAATCGGCCCTAAATTTTCTCCTTCATTAATGATCGAATATCCCAAAAGCGAGATGGGAGCTGTTTTTCCGGCTATTTTTCTAAAATCATCATCTAATAACCAAACATTTTTTTGTATCAACCGATGGGCTGATTCTTTACTTTCGATACCTTCTATCTGCACATACATTTCTTCTGTATCTTTTGCTTTGGATGATTGAACGAAATAAGGTAAGTAAGAATTTTTTTGTTGTTCAATAAAAATAGCTTCCACACCTTTCAATGTTGTTTTTTTACCCAATGCATGTTTCAGGATCACTTCTCCCTTCACACCAAATGTGGCAACCAGTTTTCCGATGTTGATGTATTCATTCATATCTGCTGCAAGATAATCGCAAACAAAAAAAGTCCCGAACAAATTTGTTCAGGACCTTTATAAGAAACTATTTCAAAAAATTTTGATTAAGCTTCACTTGCACCTTCAGCTTCTTTTGGAGCTGCTGTTTCTTCCACTTTCTTTACAGCAGGTTTGTATTCACGGCGCTGACGCTGTTGATTACGGTGTTTATCACTGCGTTGTTTGATCTGCGTTTCATGTTCATCATGCCATTGCTGGAATTTGACCATTGCTGCAGTTTCATCAAACAAGCCCAATTTAACACCACGTAATAAGTGCTTCAAATACAATACTCCTTTGAAAGAAAGGATTCTGCGAACGGTATCTGTGGGTTGAGCCCCTTTGTGTAACCAGTCCAATGCTTTTTGACGATCTAATTGAACGGTTGCCGGAACAGTTAATGGATTGTAAGTTCCTAATTTTTGGATAAACTTACCATCTCTCGGTGCACGGGCATCGGCCACTACTATAAAGTAGAAAGGGCGTTTCTTGCTGCCGTGTCTTTGTAGTCTCATTTTTACTGCCATTGTAAATAAAAATTTATAGGCTTATTAAATAGGGTTTAACTGACTATGACTAATCAGGACGGCGAAAATAGTGTGAAATCTCTTTTCTACCAAGTTTGTATGATAAGGAATTGTTAGAAATTTTTTGTACCGGGCTTTTGTAGTAGAATTTGGCTGTGATTGCGTCGCACTCTTGTACAATATAGCCTTGTGCAGCAAGTATTTCCAATATTTTTCCGTTATCCGCAATTTTTATTTTCTCATTCCCTTCATTCCCGGGAACCCGCCCATCGGCATTTTATTCATCATGCTCATCATTTTTTTCATCTGCTCAAATTGTTTCATAAAAGCATTCACTTCATTCATGTCTTTGCCGCTTCCTTTTGCAATACGTAGTTTTCTTTTTGCATCCAACAAATCGGGATTACTTCTTTCCTGTGGTGTCATACTTTGAATGATTGCTTCCACACCCTTAAACGCATCGTCTTTTATATCAATATCTTTTACGGCTTTGCCCACACCCGGGATCATCCCCATCAGATCTTTCAAGTTGCCCATCTTTTTTATCTGCTGTAACTGTTCTAAAAAATCCTGAAAATCAAATTGATTTTTTTTGATCTTCTTTTCTAATTTCTTTGCCTGTTCTTCATCAAACTGATCCTGCGCTTTTTCAACCAATGAAGCAATATCACCCATTCCCAAAATACGCTGTGCCATACGATCGGGATAGAACACATCCAATGTGTCCATCTTCTCGCCGCTGCTCATGAACTTGATGGGTTTGTTAACGGTGTATTTAATGGAAAGCGCAGCACCACCTCTTGTATCACCATCTAATTTGGTCAGCACAACGCCTGTAAAATCTAATTTATCATTAAATGCTTTCGCTGTGTTTACGGCATCCTGCCCTGTCATTGCATCCACCACAAATAAGATCTCCGCAGGATTCACAGCTGATTTAATGTTAGCCACTTCCGTCATCATCACTTCATCGATCGCTAAACGACCGGCAGTATCAATAATGACAACATTTTTATTTTTTGATTTTGCCTCTTTTATCGCGTTCTGAACAATTTCAACTGCGTTTTTATTTTCTCTTTCTGCATAAATATCAACACCTATTTGTTCTGACAAAACAGTTAACTGATCTATTGCTGCGGGACGATAAATATCAGCAGCAACCACCAATGGAGATTTCCCTTTTTTTGTTTTTAAATAATTAGCAAGCTTTCCGGTGAAAGTTGTTTTACCACTACCTTGCAGGCCTGCGATCAATATTACAGCCGGGTTTCCTGTGATATTAAATTCGGACGCAGTGCCACCCATTAATTCCGTTAATTCATCCTGAACGATTTTCACCATCAATTGTCCGGGACTGATGGCATTCAATACTTTTTCACCAACGGCTTTGTCTTTTACTTTATCGGTAAACTCTTTGGCAATTTTAAAGTTCACATCGGCATCGATCAATGCACGGCGAATATCTTTTACCGTATTCGCAATATTGAGATCATTAATGCGTGCCTCGCCTTTAAGATTCTTAAACGCTGATTCTAATTTTTCACTGAGTGAATTAAACATAAAACTCGATTTTCAATCTTTCACAAATAAAAAAGTGAACCAACCAGTTCACTTAATATGAGGTGCAAATATAATCGCTGATTTTGTTTTAGCCGAGATAAACCTTTAAATGCTTGCATCTGCTGGTCGTTCGCAGTTTATTGATGGCTTTATCTTTTATTTGGCGAACTCTTTCACGGGTTAAATTAAACCTGGCACCGATGTCTTCCAAACTTAATGCATTATCAATTCCAATTCCAAAGAAATAGCAAAGCACTGCTTTTTGTCTTTCGGTCAATGACAACATGCTGCGCTCGATTTCGGTCCGTAAAGATTCATGGTATTCTAATTTTTCATCGGTCTTTTCGGCGTTAGGATTGATCATCACGTCCATTAAAGTACTATCCTCTCCTTCGGACATAGGAGAATCCATACTGATATGACGAATGCCGACATTGATGGTGGCAGTAATTTCTTCCAGATCCATATCCAACAAAACTGCTAATTCTTCCGGTGTCGGTTCTCTTTCAAATTCCTGTTCGAGTTGTTGATATGCTTTACTGATGCGGTTGGTCAATCCTACTTTATTCAAAGGCAAACGCACAATACGGCTTTGTTCGGCCAGTGCCTGTAAAATACTCTGGCGAATCCACCATACGGCATAAGAAATAAATTTAAATCCTCTTGTTTCGTCAAAACGCAATGCAGCTTTGATCAAACCGAGGTTTCCTTCGTTGATCAGATCGGGTAATGTTAATCCCTGATTCTGGTATTGCTTAGCAACAGATACTACAAAACGAAGGTTTGCTTTTACCAAACGATCTAATGCACGCTGATCACCATTCTTGATACGTAAAGCAAGTATCACTTCTTCTTCGGCAGTAATGAGATCTACTTTCCCGATTTCCTGTAAATACTTTTCTAGGCTTTGGCTCTCACGATTAGTGATAGATTTTGAAATCTTGAGTTGACGCATACTCATATGCAGTTTTAGGTTTTGTTAGGTTTGAGTGTTTTTTCAACGAAAAAATCAATCTCCTCGGCGTCATATTGTTTTAGCAATTTAATAAAGTTAAATTATACATTCCAAAAAAATCTTGCTGAATCATTGAATACAGGCACTTTAGGTCATTTTTATTTCTTAAAAAGACATGATTTTAGTCAGGATATTGTCCCCATCTGAAAAAAAACATTGGGATGCTCTGGATTATTTAATATTATTGCAGCCCTACGTTTGTAGTTTAGACCAATTAGACAGTAATGAGTAAGAAGCAATTATTTACTTTGGAGTTTCCGGTGCGTTGCTCACCGAGCATCTTGTATGAGTTCTTAAGCACCCCTGCGGGATTGCAGGAATGGTTTGCCGATAAGGTAGATGAATGGGAAGGTGTTTACAGTTTTACCTGGAATGGCGGCACACCCGATAAAGCAGAAATTAAAGAAAAGGAAGAAGATAAGTTTATCCGTTTCAGATGGCTGCATACTGAGAAGAACGAATATTTTGAATTCAGGATCGAGAAAACGGAGATATCCAATCAAACGATTTTAGTGATCAAAGATTTTGCTGAAAAGAATGAGATTAAAGATCAGAGCCAGTTATGGGGTTATCAGATCAAAGAATTATTTCATCGGTTGGGAAGCAGTTAATCTTTATTGAAGCCATTCAATATTGTTACAAAAGCTTTTTTTAAAAATGTTTCAACGTCATCCCACTGATTCAGCGGGATTTTTTTTGCGAGTTTGATGAATATTAATTTTCTTATCTCTTCATCAGAAAACTCATTCAGTAGTTTAAAATTGTTTTCTCTGAAATGATGTTGCCACTCTACTTCATTACAACACAAGTACCAATCAGAATTTTCTGATTTGAAATTGTTGATTTGAAATTGCTGTTGAAATTTTCCTTTCACATGAAGCGTGATACTGAAAAAATTGCCCCACCAGAAATAAGTACGAATGGCAAAAACATCATTTGCAGTAAAATATCTCGGATAATCGAGCATCACCCAGGGCAAGCCTTCATAATTTTCTCCTTTTGAAATCTTTGGAGAAATGTTCTTTATTTCCTCAGTTAAAAATTGATCTGCTGTACTTACATTATATTCACTCAACGAACCGAATAAATCATATACTTTGGCAATAATATTGTTCTTTGTTAAAATAAGATCGGCATTGCATACGATATCCAATTCTCTTGGTGAAAGTTTTACATTTGCCATTCAACAATAGTAAGAAAGCCTGCGGTGATAAAAAAATTAGACATACTCATTATTCGCGCATTCATCGGTCCATTTCTGGCTACCTTCTTAATTTCATTGTTCGTGTTAGTGATGCAGTTCTTTTGGCTGTATATTGATGATCTTGTTGGCAAAGGCCTTGATTTCGGGACTTTGGCTTATTTGACAGGCATGGTTGCCATTACATGGGTGCCGTTGGCATTACCCTTGGCATTATTGCTTTCTTCCATCATGACCTTTGGTAATTTGGGCGAATCATTCGAGATCGTAGCCATCAAAGCAGCAGGTATCCCGCTTCTGCGTTTTATGCGCCCTTTGTTGATCGTTACACTTTTTATCAGTGGTATCGCATTTCTTTTTGCCAATAATATTATTCCCGTTGCTCAATTAAAACTGGCGGCAGTTAAATATGATATCATTGTTTCCAAACCTGCATTCGATATTAAAGAAGGTATTTTTTATAATAAGATAGAAGGATACATCATCAAGTTCGGCAAGAAAGATAAGGATGACAGTACCATTCATAATGTGGTGATCTATAAAAAAACCTATAACCTCCAGGACAATCTTTTGATAGCAGAAAGTGGTATCATGCGTGTAACGTCTGATAAGAAATTTTTAGAGTTTACATTGAAGAACGGATTCAATTACGAAGAGAAAGGTCCGAGAATGTCTGTAAACACCGACTTTCAGAAAACAGGTTTTAAAGAATATAAAAAAATATTTGACCTGAACAGTTTTAAGTTGAATAGATCGGAAGACAGTTCTTTTAAATATGATCCAAAAATGTTAAGTGTGCGTCAGCTCAACACAACGATTGATTCACTTGAAACCATGGGCATATATTACAAGAAAAGAGCTGATATTGAAGTAAACCCTTATCTGCCATTTGCGAAATATGCAGATTCTATATGGCCGAAATCTGATAACGCTTCTTTTAAAAAAATAAAAAAGTTCACAGCAATGATACCCGATTCTCTTCGTGGTGCCGTGAGTGATAAAAGCATCAATCAGGTCAATATCTCGAAAAGTAATATTGCCATCCTTGAACAGGACTATTTACAAAAAGTGCAATCATTGCGTAACCATGAGATCGAATGGCATCGCAAGTTTACATTAAGTGTGGCCTGTCTTGTTTTGTTTTTAATAGGGGCACCATTAGGTGCCATTATCCGAAAAGGCGGTTTGGGAATGCCTTTGGTTTTTGCCATTATTTTCTTTGTTGTTTTTCATTTGCTGAACACATTCGGAGAAAAATTTGCAAAAGCATTTGAATTAACTGCCCTTCAGGGTATGTGGTTGTCGACGCTTGTACTGATTCCCATCGGCGCATTTCTCACCTATAAAGCCATGAAAGATTCACAATTATTTAATCAGGAATACTATTACAGAACCTTTAAAAGATTCCGACTCTTTTTGGCTAACTTTAGTTTTTCCAAACGTTCATCCTAAAATTTTACATCATGAAAAATAAAAATACAAGCCGCAGGGATTTTATAAAGACCAGCGGCAAAGCCGGCATTTCCATTGGTTTAGCTGCAACAGTTTTACCATCACTCGCCAATCATTTTACTGCTGCCACTGCATCAGGAATTCCATACACGCAGCAACCATTGTTATATGCTTATAAAGATCTGGAAGCGGCAATTGATGCTATGACGATGGAGATTCATTACAGCAAACATGCTGCAGCTTATGCAAAAAATTTAAATGAAGCTGTTGTTGCAGAAAAAATAGACACAAAAGCAATTTCGCTGGAAGACTTGATGGCAAAGGTTTCTAAATACTCTCCTAAAGTGAGGAACAATGGTGGCGGGCATTATAATCATGAATTATTCTGGCAAAGTATGAGCCCGAAATCTTCTGCTAAACCTGATGGAAAATTATTATCATCCATTGAGAAAGACTTTGGTTCTTTCGATGCATTTAAAACACAATTTACTGATGCAGGAAAAAATAGATTCGGAAGCGGATGGGCATGGTTAGTGATCAACAATGATAAAAAATTGATTATCGGTTCTACTCCTAATCAGGATAATCCATTGATGGATGTAAGTGACCTGAAAGGAACACCATTATTAGGATTGGATGTTTGGGAACATGCTTATTATTTACGTTACCAAAATAAACGGTCCGATTATATCAATGCCTGGTGGAATGTAGTGAACTGGGAAGTGGTTCAAAAAAGATTTGATGCAGCCAGTTAGAGGTTTAAAAAGTTCAAGAAGTTGAAAAGGTTTAAGAAGTTTTGTAGTAGGGTTGGGTCAAGTTGCATAAAGAACAAAACGTACAAGTGTGCGACGCAACGATGATGACATGAAAAACTAAAGTTCGTTTCAAATAAATATTCATAACAGCACAAAGCATCTTAGTTTTGTGCTGTTATTTTTTAAATAAAAAGTATGAAAGCAACAGCAAAATGGGTGAGCGACCTTGCATTTGATGCAGTAAGCGATAATGATCACAGCATACGGTTGGATACAACCATTGCAAACGGAAGCATCAACAGCGGAATGAGTCCGAAACAATTATTATTAGCATCATTATGCGGTTGCAGCGGAATGGATGTGGTAGATATTTTAACGAAAATGCGCATTCCGTTTTCTACAATTGAAATTGAAGCAGAAGCGGAGCAAACAGAAACACAACCTAAAGTCTTTAAAGACATTTCTATGATCTACAAAGCAGATGTGAAACCTGCAGATATCGATAAATTAAACCGCGCTGTTGAATTATCTCATGAAAAATACTGCGGTGTTTCTGCCATGCTGAAAAAGCATTGCGACATTACATACACCGTTGAGTTGATATAAGTTCTACATTTGATTCTCAAAATTTTTTCTTGCAAAAAGCACAACAAAATTTTCGGTTGCAGGCATGGATCACCACCTTAAGTGTGGTTCTATTTGTTGCGAAGATCATTGCATATTATCTCACTCATTCTTTATCCATTTTAACCGATGCATTGGAAAGTATCGTTAATGTATTAGCAGGATTTATTGGATTATTTTCTTTGTATGTTGCTGCAAAGCCAAGAGACGCCGATCATCCATACGGTCATGGTAAAGCCGAATTTGTTTCTGCCGCAGCCGAGGGCGCATTGATCGTAGCTGCCGGTTTTTTTGTGATCTATGAAACCGTTCAAAACATCATCACTAAAAATCCTATTGAAAAATTAGATACAGGACTGATCCTTGTTGCAATAACCGGCGCTGTAAATTATGTGGCAGGTTCGCTTTGCATTAAGCTGGGAAAGAAAAATAACTCTCTGGCATTGCAGGCAAGCGGTAAACATTTGCATATTGATACCTATTCAACCATTGGTGTAATTGCAGGGTTGCTTGTGATATATTTTACGCATTTATATTGGTTAGATAAATTAATTGCAGGTTTATTAAGCATCATCATTATTTACAATGGTTATAAGATCCTTAGGTCTTCTTTGGCTGGCATCATGGATGAGGCTGATATGGATCTCATTAAACAATTTGTTGCAGTGCTGAACATGAACCGCAGAGAAAATTGGATCGATATTCATAATCTCCGCGTAATAAAATATGGAAGCACTTTGCATATCGATTGTCACTTGACAGTACCGTGGTTCATGAATATTCATGAAGCACATGATGAAGTAGAAGCATTGGGAAAGATCATCAGCAAAACATTCGGAGATGCTATTGAATTCTTTGTGCATACCGATGGCTGCCTGCCATTCAGTTGTACTATCTGTACAAAAACCGATTGTGAAAAAAGGCAGCATCCTTTCACGCATCAGGTAGACTGGTCCTTTAAAAATATAATCGCCAATAAAAAACACAATTCTGAAACAGGGAATAATTAATGCTGAATAAAATAATTGACTGAAACAATTTTATCTTCGTTCATCAATAAAAATACCATCATGCAAGTTTGGAAAGATTATCAGGAAAAAAATAAGGAAAGATTTTTAAATGAATTATTGGAATTACTCCGCATTCCGAGTGTGAGCGCCAGAAGCGAACACAAAGATGATATGATTCGCTGCGCTGAATCAGTTAAACAACATTTTCTCGCTGCGGGTGCAGATAGTGTAACTGTTTATCCAACAGAAGGGCATCCTGTTGTGTTTGGCGAAAAAATAATTGATGCGAATAAGCCAACAGTTTTAGTATACGGACATTATGATGTGCAACCTGCCGATCCGCTGGAACTCTGGCACAGCGGACCTTTCGAGCCGGTGATCAAAGATGGAAAAATATATGCAAGAGGTTCGGCAGATGATAAAGGACAGTTCTTCATGCATGTAAAAGCATTGGAAACATTGGTAAAAACAAATACACTTTCAACAAACATCAAATTCATTATTGAAGGAGAAGAAGAAATTGGAAGTCCTAATCTTGCAAAATTTGTTTCAGCCAATAAAGAATTATTAAAAGCTGATGTTATTTTGATCAGCGATACTTCCATGTTAAGCATGGAAAATCCTTCCATAGATGTTGGTGTTCGCGGATTAAGTTATATTGAAGTGGAAGTTACAGGAGCCAATCGCGATCTGCACAGTGGTGTTTACGGCGGTGCTGTTGCAAACCCGATCACTATTTTAGCACAGATGATCGCTTCTTGTCACGATGAAAATAATCACATCACTATCCCCGGATTTTATGATGACGTTGTAAATGCAAGTGCAGAAGAAAGAGTAAAAATGGCAAAAGCGCCATTCAATGAAAATGAATACAAAAAAGATTTGGGTGTTGCAGAATTGTGGGGCGAAAAAGGTTTTACAACAAATGAAAGAACAGGCATTCGTCCAACGATCGAAGTTAACGGTATCTGGGGCGGTTATACAGGTGAAGGTGCTAAAACAGTTTTGCCCGGAAAAGCATTTGCAAAAATTTCAGCAAGATTGGTTCCCAATCAATCATCTTCTAACATCACAGAAAAATTATTGAATTATTTTACAAGCATTGCTCCAAAAGGTGTGACCGTAAAAGCTTCGGAACACCATGGCGGCGAGCCTTACATGACACCAATTGATTCGAACGAATATCGAGCAGCCGCAAAAGCAGTGGCAGCAACATTTGGCAAAGAACCTATTCCTGTTCGCGGTGGCGGAAGCATTCCTATCTGTGCTTTGTTTGAAAAAGAATTGGGAATAAAAATTGTTTTCATGGGCTTTGGTTTGGACAGCGATAACCTGCATTCACCCAATGAAAAATTCGATCTCGTTAATTTTTATAAAGGCATCGAAACCATTCCTTATTTCCATCAGTTCTATGCAGAAATGAAGAAATAAAAAACTACTATTTAAAAACTAAAAGCCGGCAATTAAAATAATTGTCGGTTTTTTTTGTTACCAACTGCAAATCATTAATCATCGTCTGTTGTGTCACTCACTTGTACGTCCTGTACTTCATTAAACATTTTTTTCTGAACCACAAAGTCACGAAGACACGAAGTTACACTAAGGGTTTTCTTTGTGGTTCTTAGTGCCTTTGTGTCTTCGTGGTTTAAATATCGATTCGCATAAATCAGTGTTATATCATTTCATTACTTTTGAAACATGAGCGAAGCGAAAGAAAAATTGCGAATTGATAAATATCTCTGGGCTATTCGTTTATTTAAAACAAGAAGTCAGGCAGGTGATGCATGCAGCAAAGGCAAAGTAAAATTAAATGGCGAAAATATCAAAGCTTCAAAAATTGTAAATATCGGCGATGAATATGAAGTAAAGACCGAACACAAAAAATGGGTGGTAAAAGTTACAGGTTTATTGGAAAAACGTGTTCAATTTGTTGAAGCAATAAAATTTTATACTGACATCACTCCTCCTGAAGAGCTTGACAGGATCGCATTTCAGGCTGCAACATTCAATACCGGCAAACGCCAAAGTAAAATTGGAAGACCCACTAAAAAAGAAAGGCGAGATATTGATGGGTTTATGGAAATTTAATTATTTGATCAACCCATCATACAATAACTCCACAGGATGCAATGCTTTTGTATGCGTGCCATCTTTGATTTGGTGACGGCATGAAGTTCCTGATGCTACCACAATTTTATCTTTTGCTTCTCTTACAGCAGGAAATAAAACCAACTCTCCTACCTGCTGCGAAACATCATAATGCTCTTTTTCATACCCGAATGCGCCGGCCATTCCGCAACAGCCGGATGGAATTAATTGCGAAGTATAATTTTCAGGTATTTCAACAAATGAGCTGATGAATTTTTGTGATGACAATGCTTTTTGGTAACAATGCCCGTGTATTAAAATTTCTTTCTTCTCTTTTGTAAATAAATTTTTATCGATCAATCCTGCAGCAAATTGATCGGCAATAAATTCTTCAACGGTAAAACAATGCTTTGCTAAATCATTTGCTTTCTCCATATTTTCTTCGCTTGCCAAATCGATATACTCATCTCTGAAAGTCAATATACCTGAGGGTTCTACGCCAATCAAAGGTGTTTTTTCTGAAATCAATCCTGATAACAATTGAATATTTTTATTGGCAATCCCCGCAGCTTTTTTTACCAACCCTTTTGATAAATAAGTTCTTCCGCTTTCGATATGTTCAGGAATAATTACCTGATAACCCAAAGCTTCTAATAATAAAATTGTTTTCTTGCCTATCTCAACATCATTGTAGTTGGTGAACTCATCGCAAAACAAGTAGACAGTTGACGATTGACGGTTGACGATTGACGATTGACGATTATTAAACCAATGAAGCAAAGTTTCGTTCGCTAATTTCGGCATTGTTCTGTCGGGATGAAAACCAACTAAATTGTTAGCCATTTTTCTCAGCGCATCAACACCATAAAACCAATTGAATGCCCATGGTGCCAATGAAACCAATTTCATCTGTTTGCTGAAATTGGCGATCAGATTGGCTCTGAAAGGAACACCATGTTTATCATAATACTGTTGCAAAAATTCTGATTTCATCTTTGCGACATCAACACCGGAAGGACATTCAGTCTTACAACCTTTGCAACTCAAACAGAGATCCATGATCTCTTTAATCTCCTGATGATCGAATGGATATTCATCCAATTCATCACTCAAAAATTGGCGCAGCATATTTGCTCTTGCACGAGTGGTATCTTTTTCCAAACGCGTTGCCATATAACTCGGACACATCACACCTCCTGACACATGTGTCTTTCTGCAATCACCGGAGCCGGAACATTTTTCAGCGAGTTTTAATATTCCGTCATTCTCTGAAAAATTAAAAGTTGTTTTTATTTTTCTTTCATGCGGTTTTTGTTGTACACGCAAATGCGTATCCATAGCAGGCGTTGCAGTGATCTTTCCGGCATTGAAAATATTATTGGGATCGAAAATATTTTTTACCTGCTTGAACAATTCATACGTTTCATTACCCACAACACTCGAAATATATTCGCCACGCAAACGCCCATCTCCATGTTCACCGGATAAAGAGCCTTTATATTTTTTTACCAATTCAACGGTATCAGCTAAAATATTCCGAAACGTTTTTAATCCTTCTTCCGATTTCAGATCGATCATCGGCTCAACATGTAATTCACCTGCTGCAGCATGGGCATAATAAGATGCATTCACTTTATGTTTTGCCAAAACCTGTTGCAGATCTGCTATATAATCAGGAAGTTCATCTGTACTCACTGCGCAATCTTCAATCAAATTAACTGGCTGTTTGTTTCCTTTCAGATTTCTTAATAAACCCAATCCTGCTTTACGCACTTCCCAAGCAAATTTTGTTTGCTCATTGTATAAAACAGGGTATGCATAGCCCAAATTATTCTCTTTGAGAGAAACAATTAATTGTTCTGCTTTTTGTTTAACAACTGTTGCATCATCTTCCATAAATTCAACCATTAAAATGGCAGCAGGATCACCTTCAATAAAAAATCTGTTCTTTCTGTATTCGGGATGATGGATGGTGAAATCCATGATGTATTTATCTACCAACTCACCTGCCATTGGCCGATGTTTCATCGCAACAATATTTGCTTTTAATGATTCGATGATGCTGTTGCAATGAATACAAACCACTGCAATTTCTTTTGGCGGCAGATCGATCAATCCTATTTTTATTTCTGTAACAAATGCCAATGTTCCTTCTGATCCTGCCAATAATTTACAGAGATTGAATGATCCTGCATTCACATTATATGGATGCATTTTCAACAAGCTATCTAATGCATAGCCACTGTTTCTGCGGCTTACAGAAGCTTTGGGGAAATTATCTTCGATCAGTGCTTGATTTCTTTCATCACTCAATAACTTATTCAATTCATCATAAATCTTTTCTTTGAATGAATTTGAGTGATGGGTATTTCGAATATCTTCTGCTTTAAAAACAACTTCTGATCCATCGCTCAACAATGCATTTACTTCCAAAATATGATCACGGACAGAGCCCCAAACAATACTATGCAATCCGCAGGAATTATTTCCCAACATGCCACCGATCATGGCTCTGTTGGCTGTTGATGTTTCAGGACCAAACATCAATCCAAATGGTTGCAAATAATTATTCAAATCATCTCTGATCACACCGGGTTGTACCCGAACCCATTTTTCTTTCGCGTTGACCTCTAGTATTTGAGTGAAAAATTTAGAAATATCTACAATGATGCCATTACCAACAACCTGTCCTGCCAAAGAAGTTCCGGCTGCCCTTGGAACCAAGGTTACTTTATGTTCTAAAGCAAAGCTTATCAGCTTTTTGATGTCTAAAATATTTTTAGGGATGGCAACCGCTAAAGGTTTTTCCTGATAGACCGATGCATCTGTGGAATAAGCTCTTAATTGTGCCTGATGTATGGCTGAATCATCAAAAAAAAACAGCCCCTCAATAATTTCGTTTAACTGCGCTAAATAAGTTTTCATAAAATCAATCATTAACACAGCACAAAATTAACTGCTTTATTTTGAGTTGAAAATATTAAGTGCGCCAGGAGATTGCTTTTTATTCTTCATATTTGCAGTATGAACATTGATATTATTACGGTTGTTCCCGAATTATTGGAAGGTCCTTTCTCCCACAGCATCATGAAACGAGCACAGGAAAAGGGTTTGCTCACTGTTCAATTACATAATCTTAGGAAATGGGCGATCAACAAACATGGTCAGGTGGACGACTATCAATACGGGTCAGGTGCCGGAATGGTGATGATGTGTGAGCCTTTGTTTAACGCGATTCAAGAATTACAACAGGATAAAAAATTCGATGAAATTATTTTTATGACACCCGATGGCGATCTTTTCAATCAAAGCACGGCCAATCAAATGTCGATGAAAGAAAATATTTTAATTATTTGCGGGCACTATAAAGGAATTGATCAACGTATCCGTGATGCATATGTTACCAAAGAAATTTCAATCGGAGATTATGTATTGAGTGGTGGTGAATTGGCTGCTGCAGTCGTTGTTGACGCGATCGGAAGATTGATCCCGGGTGTGTTGAATGATGAGACTTCTGCCTTGTTCGATTCTTTTCAGGATAATTTATTGGCACCGCCTGTTTATACGCGTCCCGCTGATTTTAAAGGAATGAAAGTACCTGAAATTTTATTACAGGGCGATCCTAAAAAAGTAGAAGAATGGCGTTACGAACAGGCATTGTTGCATACAAAAGAAAGAAGGCCTGATTTGTTAAAAGGTGATGAATAAATTATTTTAATTGTGTACTACAATTTTATTTGAACCAAGATCGGTGTTCCAGTATAAACAGTTTTGATCACCAATAGATGATTCTCTCCGAGTAAAAAAAGATTCCCCTCACTATTATCAATGTCAAACGCTTTACCATTCAGTGTTACAGTAGTTGGCTTTTTTTCAAACGGAATAATCAGATCAAATTCTTGTTGCGCTGATTTATTTTTATAATTACCGTTATTGCTGATGATGATGGAAATTTCATCATTCACCAATCCTGATGAAATAAAATTCGTTAACGCAAATTGTTTTTGTGCGATGGCATTTTTTGATTCGCCATCATCTTCATACAATTCATAAGATGATTTATTTTTTGAAGGAACAAAGAACACCATCATTTTACTGTTCACTATTTCTTTGGTATTTCCTTCGCCCTGATACATCGGCACAAAACTTCCTTCTTTAATAAAGTATGGCATTTTGAATAAGTTCACCTCATAATCGATCCATTGACCGCCATTGAAGAATTTATTGTCTGCTGGGTCATACCATTTTTCTTTTGGCAAATAAATTTTTCTCACAACAGCATTCTTCTGTAATACAGGTGCCACCAATATTTCATCGCCCCACATAAATTCATCTTCGGTTTTTACTGCGCTAGAATCATTTGCAAATTGATAATACAATGGCCTTACCAATGGTTCTCCGTATTTCGCCTGACGATAACTTAATGTATAATTATAAGGCAACATCTGGTATCTGCGTTTGATAGTTTGTTTGGCTGCTTGTTTGTATGATTCATCCATTAGTGCGGGTTCACTTGGAAAACTGAATGCATTTGGATCGATCTCATACAAAGCTGTTCCATGCGGACGAAAGATGGGTGTGAAACTTGCAAATTGCAACCAACGTACATATAATTCCTTATCGCCTTCACCACCGGCAAAACCACCGGCATCAGCATGTGTGTAAGGAATTCCGCTCATGCTCATTCCCAACATCACAGGTAATTGTGCACGAAAACCGCTCCAGCTACGGCTTACGTCACCGCTCCATGGGAAAATACTGTAACGCTGACTTCCTGAAAATCCGGAACGATTCAAATGAAACAATCTTGCATTGGGATAATCTTTTGCATACTGTTCATACAAATTTTTATTCCAGTAATGCCCGTAAATATTATGTACTTCATCTGCTTTTAATGATCGTTGTACTCCTTCATCTTTTAAATTATGCATCATTGCAGCCGGATGTTTTTCGGGTTCACTGAGATCTGTCCACCAACCCGCAACTCCATTTGCAATTTGCTTTTTATAATGATCGTTCCATATCCATTGCTGTGCATCTTTTCTGAAAATATCCAACAAGCCGCCTAATCCAAAATAAAAATCAGGAATAATAAAAGGTTTGCCAATACTATCTGTTGCTAAATATTTTTGAGAAGCACTGAACATTTTAGTATTCTCTAAAAAGAAAGGCTCTGTGATTAGTATAGTGTTGATATTTTGTTTTTTAAAATCAGCGATCATCTCTTGCGGGTTTGGCCATTTAGTATGATTGACCCAATCCAGATTACCCAGTGTTCCCTTGATGCTGTCGCCAAACCAAAACAGATCGAAGATAATGGCGTCAAAAGGGATTTTTTCTGCTTTCATTTTTGCAGCGATCTCTTTTACCTGTGCTTCACTGCTATAACCGAAGCGGCTCATAAAATTCCCCAAAGCCCAACGCGGTGGCAAAGGTTGTGTGCCTGTTAATTTTTGATAAGAAGTGAGTATCTCTTTATAATCTTTTCCGAGAATAACAAAAAAATTGAGTTCCCCACTTGTAAAACCTGCTTCAAAAATATTGCGTGATGTTTTCCCGATATCGGCATATCCTTTTGAAGGATTATCAAAAAATAATCCATAACCATTTGAGGAAGTAAAGAAAGGAACAGAGAAGTTCAAATTATCAGCACCTTCGCCATATCCATACCAGGGGTTATTATACAAGTTTAATCTGTATCCTCTGCGATTTAATGGCAGTGCACGTTCGCCGCCACCAAATATTTTTTCATCCCCATTTAATAAAAAAGAAAAATTGTGGTATTCATTGGTTTGGTTCGTGCTGATCAATCGCAGATTACCAATTACAACCGTATCTCCTTTGATTTTTATAGCATTTGAAATAACTGAAGAAGGTTTTAGCACAACGGCATCTGTATAATTTTCATTGTTTGTATAATCCTTTGGCTGAAAACTGAGTTTAAAAATATTAGGGGCATATTGCAGATAAGTAAGTGTTCCTCCCTGATAAGTGATTTTATTTTTTACATTCGTTTGCGCATTTGCAATCATCACAAAGAAAACAAACACGATAACAAGCTTTTGTTTCATATCATTACATTATCAAACAAAGTTAGCATAACAATAAAATCATCTTGAAATAAAAATAAATGGCAACTTCATTCAAAATAGAAGGCAATTTGGTAGATGTTTGGAAAAAAGAAATTTATCCTGTGGAGATAAGCGTTGAAAACGGGAAAATAAAATCCATCACTCCCATTCAACATCTAACATCCAACATTCAACATTATATTCTTCCGGGTTTTGTGGATAGTCATGTGCATGTTGAAAGCAGCATGCTGGTTCCAAGTGAATTTGCAAGATTGGCGGTAGTGCACGGCAGCGTAGGCAGTGTGAATGATCCGCACGAAATTGCCAATGTATGCGGATTGGAGGGTGTTGAGTTCATGATCGAAAACGGTAAAAAAGTAAACTTCAAATTTAATTTCGGTGCGCCGAGTTGTGTGCCTGCAACAATCTTTGAAACAGCAGGTGCCGCATTGAACAGTGATGTCGTAAAAAAATTATTGGAAAAAGATGAGATTAAATACCTAAGTGAGATGATGAATTTTCCTGGCGTTTTGTTCAAGGATGATGAGGTGATGAAGAAAATAAAATATGCGCATCAATTAAATAAACCTGTTGATGGTCATGCACCCGGATTGCGGGGAGATGATGCTAAAAAATATATCGAAGCAGGAATTTCTACCGATCACGAATGTTTCACTGAAGCTGAAGCATTGGATAAATTAAAATACGGGATGAAGATTTTAATTCGTGAAGGAAGTGCAGCAAAAAATTTTGATGCATTAATTGATTTGATGCATGAACATTATGAGAATATGATGTTTTGCAGTGATGATAAGCATCCCGATAGTTTGGCAGTCGGTCATATCAATGAACTCTGCGCAAGAGCTATTGCAAAAGGCATTGATATTTTTAAAATATTACAAGCAGCTTGTATCAATCCTGTATTGCATTACAAATTAGATATTGGTTTGTTGAGAGAGGGTGATGATGCAGATTTTATCGTTGCAGAAGATTTAATCAATTTCAAAATCAAACAAACATATATTAATGGAGAACTGGTTGCAGAAAATGGCAAATCATTTATTGAATCTGTGCCGGTAACAGCTATCAATAATTTTCATTGTGATGAGATCACAAAAGAACAAATACAATTCTCTTTACAACGCTGGGGGCATCATGAACAGGAAAATATTGAACAAGTGCATGTGATAGAAGCATTGGAAGGGCAACTCATCACCAATAAATTAATTTATCCTATCACAGATTTCAATGTAGAAGATGGATGTATTTTTTCCAATACAGAAAAGGATCTTTTAAAAATGGTTGTAGTGAACCGTTATTTCAATGCGCCGATTGCAAAAACATTCATTAAAAAATTTGGGTTACAGCAGGGTGCCATTGCATCGTCTGTTGCGCACGACAGCCATAATATTGTTGCCGTTGGTGTAGATGATCTGAGTTTGACAAGAGCCATTAACTTAGTGATTCAACAAAAAGGCGGCGTTAGTGCAGTCAGCATCAACAACGAAAAAGTATTGGGTTTACCCGTTGCAGGATTGATGAGTGCTGATGATGGTTATAAAGTGGCAGCTGCATACACTGCGATTGATAATATGGTGAAGCAGGAGCTAAAAAGCACACTGGCAGCACCTTTCATGACATTAAGCTTTATGGCATTATTAGTGATTCCCCATTTGAAATTGAGTGATATGGGATTATTTGATGGTGATAGTTTTTCTTTTGTATAAAAAATAAATGAAAAATAAATGATCATTAAAGGCAAAACAATTGATGAACAAACACGTTGCGTACATTATAACAGTTCATTGGATATTATTGCCATTAAGATAAAATGCTGTAAAGAATATTATCCTTGCATTCATTGTCACGAAGAAGAAGCGGGGCATACACCAGAAGTCTGGAGTAAAAAAGAATTTGATACCAAAGCCATTTTATGCGGCAATTGTCACAATGAACTAACGATCTCACAGTATTTAGAAAGTAATTATAAATGCCCGTTTTGCAAAGCTGCTTTTAATCCGGGTTGCAAAAATCACGATCATTTTTATTTTGAAACCTGATCTTATTTTACAGCTTTCGCACTCATGATATAAGCAGCGATACTATCAGTTCCCTTAGGTGTTTTATATTTTGCTTTAAAACTGAAATCATCATTTGGAGCTATTGAGTTTTCAAATAATTCTTCATGATTGGCAACCTGCACCCCATTTTTAAAATATAATAATTTAACACGTACCTCATTATATGCTACTACAGTGGCGGTGTTTTTGATCACACCTTTGTACACTGTTTTACCAAAAAAATTACGATGATCATCACCGCTTAATTGCAGAAATTGTTTCGGATTGCTTCTTTCTTTTTCTGCAAGTGTAATTTTTGTTTCCTGATAAGAATGATCGTCAAATTTCTTGTCTTTGTTTTGGCAGGAAAATAAACCTGATGCAAGTATTAAAAAAAGAATAACGGATTTCATACTATTATTTTGAAGAATAAAAATAAAGAAGCTGTTTGAGTTGTGGTATTATTTTTTGTTAATGAACTGCATTACTACTATGATGCTTTTGTTGTGTCACTCACTTGTACATTCGGAACATATCTGAACATTAAAATCGCAGAGGCACAAAGCCGCAAAGAAAAAAACTTTGTGCCTCTCTGTCTCCGCGGTAAAAAAGCCCGCTCATAATTCAGAAAGCACAAGTGTGCGACGCAAGGAACGACGCCATAAAAAACAACTGTTGGCAACAAAAATATTTACTAAAGAGAAAGCGACTGTGCAACAATTTGTATTTTTGAATGCAATTTGAGGATTTGTATTACTTTTCGGGCGAAATCAATCAATTCAAAACCCTTACAATGATCGTTAATTTAAGTGACCAGCACAGTTTAGTCAGTAATTGGATTGCAGAAATCAGAGATGTGAATATTCAGAATGACCGTTTGCGTTTTCGCCGCAACTTAGAACGTATCGGCGAAGTAGCAGCTTATGAAATCAGTAAAGAGTTAGCATGGACGGAAGTGGAAACTCAAACACCATTGGGCATCCATAACAGTAAAGTGTTGGAACAGCAACCTGTATTGGCAACTATTTTACGTGCAGGTTTACCATTACATGCCGGTATGCTGAATTATTTTGATAAAGCGGATAATGCATTTATCTCTGCTTACCGCAAACATCATCACGACGGAAGTTTTGAGATCAGTTTAGAATATATGAGTTGCCCTTCATTAAATAACAGAGTTGTTATCATTAGTGATCCGATGCTGGCAACTGGAGCTTCGGTCGTAAAAACGATTCAATACATGAAAGAAGAAAATGCACCCACCACTTTTCATGTAGTTGTTGCCATTGCTTGCACGGTAGGAATTGAATATGTAATGAGAGAATGCGGAAAAAATATTAAGATCTGGTGCGGTGATATTGATGATGAATTAACCGCCAAAGGATATATTGTTCCGGGCTTGGGCGATGCAGGAGATCTGGCATTCGGCAGCAAAATGCAGGCATAACAAGGATATTATTTGTTAAAAAGTGTTTTAATCATTTCTTCTTACAGCATTTCATTTATTTTAGGAGTCTTAATCTCTGTGATGCGAAGAATTGCACTGTTTTATTTTTTTCTTTTATTGTTGGGAAAAGCCTCAGCACAGGATCCGCATTTTTCGCAGTTCTTTTCTTCGCCACTTACATTGAACCCTGCATTTACAGGAAAATTTGACGGCAATTTTCGTGTTGCAGGTGATTACCGCAATCAATGGCCCACCATCAACAATGCTTTTACTACTGCAACCGCTTCTGTTGATTTTCATATCATGAAAGATCGCATTCCTTCTAACGATGCATGGGGTTTGGGTTTTATGGCTTATAATGATAACAGTGCTGCAGGTGCGGTTAACTTTAATTATGCCACCATTTCAACAGCGTATCATAAAGGCTTGGATGAAGAAGGTTATCATCAATTAAGTGCAGGTTTTCAGATTACTTATGCGAATATGCTGATCAATACTGCAGATCTTAAATTTGAAGACCAATTAACCACAAATGGTTTTACCGGTGTTACCAATGAGATATTCAATAACGCCACTTTAAAATCAAATTATGTTGACTTCAATGCAGGTGTTTTATACAATGGCAGTACTACCGACAGAAATAATTTTTATTTTGGTTTGAGCTTGTATCATATCACAAGACCCAAGCAACAATTTACAGGTGGTTATTTTGCATTACCATCACGAGCAACCATACATGCCGGAACTTATTTTCCCATTGGCGAAAACAGTACTTTGCATTTAAGCGGGTTGCAAAGTTTTCAGGGAGGATCTTCCGAAACCGTTTTGGGTGGTGCTTTTCAGTTTGTTGCAAATAATGGTGTTGACCAACCTGCGAGTGTTTATGTAGGAAGTTGGGTTCGTTTAAATGATGCCATCATTCCTTATGTAGGATTGGAATTTTCAGGTATGCGATTGGGTGCCACTTATGATATCAATACTTCTTCTTTAAAAACTGCAACACAGGGTCAAGGTGGTTTTGAGATCTCACTCATTTATGTTTATAAACCTTCCTCTGAAAGAGTTTTAAATTGCCCCAAGTTTTAGTAACTGTTTTATGAAAAAATTAAGCATCTTTTTTCTGTCAGCCATAATTTTATCCTGTAACAATCAGGAATCAGTTGAAAAAGAAATAACCATTGTTAATAATGATACTATTCCGCAAATCAGGACAGTCGTGAGTTCCAGGCCTGTTGCAGATTTTACACAAAATGCAGGCGATGCATTGAATACTAATTGGGTATTCTCTGTTAAAATTTTTGAAACAGAAAAAACTTTCCGTTTCGTGATGAAAATAAAATTTGAAGAATTAACCGCAGCAGATACTTCGATATTGCCAGATCTTCACATCCAGCCTGTTGTTGAATTGCAACCCGGCAAAGAAAAATTCAGTTGTATTGTCGGTTTTAAAGACAGGGAACAAAAATTCCGTGAGTATAAAAAAGTGAGCGTGGAAAATAATCAATTAAAAATAACAACACTCAAGAGATATGGGGTTTATACAAAAACGGTTCAATAAAACAATCATCTTTTTTGTTCGAAGAAACCTACCTGTCTCAAAAATGCCACTTGATCGAAATAAGAAACTGATTCAACTATTTTACCTTCCTTTATTTCAAACCTTGTACTGTTTTTCAGTTTGTAACGTTTGCCATGCATGTATTTTGAAGCATCGTCTTCTGTATGAACCATCGTTCCTTCAGAAGTATATTCAACAATGGCCGTATTGACGGTGAACACAATATGCGTGATCGTATATTTCAGATCAGGTGATGAAATGAAATATCTTGAATACACTTCTCTTACGCCAGCCTGTCCAATTTTATTCCCTTCCCAATTGGGTGATTGAAGTTTTGCAGTATCAGCATACAATTCGGATAATGCCAATGTATCGTGTTGATTTAATAATGAAAAATGCTGTTCAATTATTTTTTGAAGTGATTGGTTTTTGTTTTGACTGAATCCAACAGTCAATAACAACACAAAACTGATGACAAAAACGATTTTAAATTTCATATTACTTATTTATGATTTGACTAACTTTTCTTTCCGCTCACATACGGATTTCCTTTCATGATAAAACGATAAGGAAGCAATGCATCTTCTTCCGCATAGATCACTCCTATCCTCGGTGTGGCAAGAATCATATTCCTTTTTACTGCAAAACCATCATCAGCAATAAACAATTCATCTTTCAACAGACTCATTCCTGTGTGATTCGTTGTAATGCCTAAAGCTTTAGAAACATTGCCCGGACCTTTTGTTATCGAATGATCGAGTTTATTTTTTTTAGTCCGCAATAACATGGTTTCCATTCCAACAAGCGGCTCAATAGCACGAATCAAAACAGCATGTGGAATTTCGGCAGTATTGGTGACCACATTAAACAAGTGATGCATACCGTAACATAAATAAACATAAGCGCTGCCGCCGTTAGCAAACATTATTTCTGTTCGCCGTGTTCTTCTGTTGCCGAATGCATGAGACGCCTTATCAACAGCGCCATTGTATGCTTCTGTTTCCACGATCCTTCCTGCTGTAACAATACCATCAAATCTTGTCACCAAAAGCTTTCCCAGCAAGTCTTTTGCGATGGTCATCACATTTTTTCTTGTATAAAATTCAGTAGGCAATTGCTGCCAATTTTGTTTAACGTTTCTTTGCATGTTGAATTCCGTTATGAAACAACTATTTTCGTGTTCCTAAATATAAAAACCTTTGCTTAAAGAAATCATTATAGCTATACAATCCTATTTTCAGGCTCATGAATTTATAAAAAAACATAAGCTTTGGAAATGGATATTGATACCCGGCATTCTCTACAGTATTCTTTTCATGATCTGTATGTATTATTTCGGTCATACTGCCAATAATTTTATTGAATGGCTGAGTTTAAAAACAGGTTTAAAAAAATGGTTGGACAGCATCGACAGCGGTTGGCTCGGATTCTTCTTCACATTAGGCAGTTTGATGTTGTGGATGGTGATGATGCTGTTTTATTTTTCTTTGTTCAAATATTTATTTTTGATCGTCGGCTCTCCTGTGTTTGCTTATCTGAGCGAAAAAACAGAAGCCATCATTGAAGGAAAAGATTTCCCTTTCAGTTTTATACAATTGTCTAAAGATATTATACGCGGCATCAGCATTGCCGGCAGAAACAGTTTATGGCAAACAGTTTATTGCATCGCCATTTTATTTGCATCAGCGATTCCGGTAGCAGGAATGGTCACTCCTATATTAGCATTATTGATTGAATGCTATTATTACGGTTTCTCTATGCTTGATTACAGTATGGAGCGTCATAATAAATCTGCCGCAGAAAGTATCGTCTACATCACGCATCACAAAGGATTGGCGATTGGTAACGGAATGGTTTTTTATACTATGCATTGGCTGCCTTTTGTAGGGTGGGTGCTGGCGCCGGCATATGCAGTTGTTGCTGCCACGTTAAGTATTCATTCTTTAAAAGAAAGTTCCCCGTCAAATTGATTATTTTAGTGCAATGAGTGCAGGTAAAGTTTATTTGATACCAACCGTATTGCATGAAGATGCATTGGAAACTATTCCCACTTATATTCTCGATGCTGTAAAAGATTGCCAGATTTTTTTTACGGAGAATGAAAAGACTGCAAGGCGTTTTTTAAAAAAATTATGGAAAGAAATGGTGATAGATGATTATCAATGGTTCACTATTCACAAAGCGGAGCAGGAAGTAAAACAACAATTCGTTCAAATATTAAAGCAAGGAAAAAATATTGGTATCATCAGCGAGGCCGGTTGTCCGGGTGTTGCTGATCCCGGACAAATATTAGTGGATGCAGCGCAACAAATCAAAGCAACCGTGAAACCTTTAGTGGGGCCAAGTTCTATTCTCTTGTCATTAATGGCGAGCGGCATGAACGGACAATGTTTTCAATTCGTTGGTTATTTGCCGATCGATAATCTGGAAAGAAAAAATACCATCAAACAATTGGAGGCAGATTCGCATAAAAGAAGCTGCACACAAATATTCATTGAAACACCTTATCGAAATAATCCGCTCATCAAAGAATTACTGCAATCTTGCAGGGAAGAAACCAAACTCTGTATTGCTGTTGATATTACTGCATCTTCAGAAACCATCATCACAAAAACAATAAAAGAGTGGAAACAATCTGTTCCCGATATTCATAAAAGATTGGCCATTTTTTTACTCCACGCAGGTTAACAATCCGTTTTGCTTTCAAACTACTATCTTCGCCGCCATTATGAAAAAAATTGAGGCACATAGAAAGTTGCTCGGTGTAACAAAAGACACTGCATTAAGTGAACTGAAATCTATTTATAGAAACATGATGAAAGAATGGCATCCCGATAAATTTCAGGATGATCATGAAGCCAAAACTATTGCCGAAACAAAAAGTAAAACAATCATTGAAGCATATCATCTTTTGGTAAGCATTGCCCCCGAAACCATTGCCGCAACTGCAGAGCAATACAACCAAACTATCAATCAGGCAGGTATTGAAGATTTCGAATACAAAAACGAAAAATTAAGTATCGATTTTTCTGATAGTTGCAGTTATGAATATTTCGGTGTCCCAAAAGCAACTTATATAAAATTTGTAAATGCTCCTTCACAAGCAAGATTTGCACGCAGGCATATCTGTAATTCTTTTGTGTACAGAAGTGTAAATAAATTGGTGGCTGCCTAAAAAGTCCCACAAAGAAATTAAGTACAAGTGTGCGACGCAAGAAAAGTTTCATCAAAGAATCAACTGCCGGCTAAATAATAAATTATGGTATCAGCACTTTTTTACGCTGACTTGTATGTGCACTGAAATAACCCAAGCAACCACCGCTGATATTACTTGTTGGGTTTGCAGGTGTGGTGGCATTTTGTTGCAGATCGGCCAATGAAGTAAAATAAGTGTAGATATTTTTATCAATACACCGCATTTCTACTTTTACAGTATCACCTGTTTTAATAGTGCTGTCAGATTGTATCAAAGGTCTTGTGCTGATGCCTCCATCATTGAAGCGATCGTCCCAAACAAAAATCTTCGGGTTAACCGTATTATTGATGGTCTCAATAAAACTATAATAGTTACCAAAGCCTTTCGGATCGGTGTACTGCGGTTGTACGATCGTGATATATTTGTTACCGAAAGGAATTTGATCCAATAATAAAGTATCGAGATTAACTTGTTGCGGCATCGTTGATGTTGCGGTATAATTGATTCCCCCTGCTGTTACTGATAAACTATATGTTCTCCCAGGCACACCCGTAAGTGAACTATTGCTGTAATTGCCCGGTGTTTTTTCTGTTAAAATAAACTTGTTATTGAGATTATCTGTTATGGTAACAGTTGCTCCGGTTACAGCGGGAAAAGTATTGCTACTGCTGAATGTAACAGATTTAGTAATATTTACTTGCGCAGTCGATGAATTAGTAACGATGCCTTCTATCACTACCTGCGAAGGCGCATTATTCAAATCAACATTGATTATTTTTTTGCACGCAGTGAATGTAATGATGATCAAAAATGTTATGTTGAAATATTTTTTCACGTTATTACGATTTCAAAATTAAAATTTAAAATTCCAGGTGATGCTTGGCACAAAACGGAATAAGGATGTTTGTTCTGCAACTGTTTTGGTTGGATCATTCGGATCATCTTTAAACTGAATGATGTACGCATTTTCACGTCCGTAAGCATTGTACAAACCGTAAGTCCAACTGCTTTGATATTTTCTGTTCTTGTTTCGCGGACTTTCCCAAGTAGCGGCAAGATCCAACCGATGATATGCCGGCATTCTGTAACCATTACGTTCTGTGTACAAAAAAACAGTTTGTCCGTTCACATGATATTTTCCGCTGGGAAATGTAACTGCATTACCTGTATTATAAACCCAAGTGCCCGATAAAGTCCATCGTTCATTCAACTTATAAATTCCAACCAAAGAAATATTATGTGTTTGATCTTGTTTTGCCGGGAAATAATTTCCGTTATTGATCTCAGCAAAACGCTTTTCTGTTCTTGATAAAGTATAACCAACCCAACCGTTGAATTTTCCGAATTTTTTCTTCAGGTAAAATTCAATACCATAAGCTCTTCCGCTGCCATACAATAATTCGCTTTCTACATTATCATTGGCTTGGAGGTCTGCCCCATTGCGGTAATCAATTTGATTCTGGATCCATTTATAATACGTTTCTACGCTGAATTCAAATTGACCTTCTTTGAAATTTTTATAATATCCTAATGATACCTGATCAGCAATTTCGGGTTTGATATTATTGGTACTCGGTAACCACAAATCAGTTGGAGTGGATGTTGTTGAATTGGTGAGCAAATGAAGGTTCTGTATATTCCTGTTATATGAAAATTTTATTGAACTGATCTCGTTCAACTGATAACTTGCAGAAAACCGTGGTTCTAGATTCCAGTAACTTGCAACAGTTTGTCCTTTGTTATAATGAATGGTATCAATTGCATTTCCACTTTGGTCGTATTGATAAAAATTGCCCGGGCCAACAGCTGATAAATTCGACATACGCAAACCATACACAATGTTGAGATTATTATTCACTGTTAATTCGTGTGAAACATAGACAGCACTTTCATAAGAATATCTTTTCTGCACTTCACTGCTTTGAATATTGGATGAAGCATCTGCAGTGATCGTTCCGGGTGCAACTGTGTGATGAATGATATTTGCACCGAATTTTATTTTATTATTATTATTGATGTAAAAATCAAAATCCTGTTTGAGATTGATATCCTGAATTTGAGATGTGATCTTAAAATTATCAGTACCCGATTTAATTTGAATTTTATAACTGTAATCGCTGTAGATCAAAGAGGTGTTTGAAAATATTTTATTGTTCACAATATGATTCCACCGCAACGTTCCGGTGAGATTGCCCCAATCTGTGCCGAAAGAATTGCCAAAACCTAATACATCTCTTCCAAAATATCCTGATAGAAACAATCGGTCTTTCTTTCCCAATTTATAATTTGCTTTTGCATTCAGGTCGTAGAAATACAGTGTATTATTCCGCATGATTGAATCATGCGATAATTTCAAAAACATATCTGCATAACTTCTTCTTGCGCTGATGATAAAAGAGCCGTTATCTTTTACGATCGGGCCCTCGATATTGATACGGGAAGATATCAAACCCAATCCGCCACTCACATCATAATCTTTGTTGTTACCATCTTTCATTTTTATATCTACCACTGAAGATAAACGACCGCCGTATTGTGCAGGCATTCCACCTTTGTACAAGGTTACATCTTTGATGGCATCAGAATTAAAAGTGGAAAAAAAGCCAAGCAGGTGCGACGCATTATAAACCGGCGCTTCATCCAATAAAATTAAATTCTGATCGGCCCCACCACCGCGAACATAGAATCCGCTGTTACCATCGCCAGCTGATTTAATACCGGGCAATAATTGAATACTTTTCAAAACATCTTTTTCGCCTAACAATACGGGTAGGTTATTGAGATCTTTCATGTTCAGTTTTTCCACGCCCATCAAAGGCTTGGCGATATTCTCATTTTTTCTTTTGGTAGAAACAACAACCTCATCCAATAAAGTTGATATGGGTTCTAATTCGATAACCAATTGAATATTATTATCGAGGTTTATTTTTTTTGAATCGGTTCGGTATCCTGCATAATTTATCGAAACCGTATAATTGCCCTGTGGTATAGTGATGGAATAAAAGCCGTATCCGTTTGTAACGGCATTGATCTTGGTTTCTTCCAATCGTATTGAAGCACCGATCAATGATTCGCCGCTTTTCTTATCTTTTACACTACCACTAAGTGTGAATTTATTTTGTGCTGAAAGATTAAAATTGATCAAAAAGGAAATGAAAAATATACAACTTCTTATTGATGCAAATTTTTTGAATTGATATGCCATATTTTTTAATACTAAGCAGTTATGAAACATTTTTGAATAATGGCAAACAAGGCAAAGATATTGATGATTGCATTGCGGGATATATTATTTATAAAATAATGAAATACTTAACCATAACAATAAAAAACCTGTAAGGTTTTACAACACTTACAGGTTAACAAATTTTTAATAAGTTACTATTTAGGTTTGATGATCGTTTCGCCATTTACACCGCGGACTTCATACACACTGTCAACTATATAAGATTGCATACCGCGCCATGGCAATGCACCAAGATAACGGCTGTAATGTAACTGCACTTCTCTGCCGGAATTTTCCAATAATATTTTCGCGACTCTTTCTTCGGTAACACTGAATTCAAATTCATTACTCTGCACATTTGCCTGAAAACCGCTTTGGATCAGTTTGCCTTCATAAGTTTTTAAGACAAACCCTTTTTTCTGAAATGTATTTAATACGCCGGCTTTTGTTCCCGTTGCAAATACAAAATAAAATTTCCAGTAAATAAATCCTGCCAATGCAAGAACAAGAATTAAAACGATAGTTCGTGATATTTTTTTCCAACTCATATTATAAACCGTATTTATCTACAAGGTAAATCAATGCCGCGATATTTACAGCGCCTAACAATAGTTCTCTTTTGTTTACACTCTCAAACACATCACTTCTTGCATGATGTATGTCGAAGTAACGTTGATTATCCGGGTTTAGTCCTGCCATGGGTGTTTTAAAATTTCTTGCCAGCGGACCAATATCAGCGCCACCACCACCATTTGCAAAATCCCCGCCACCATAGGGTTTCAGCAAAGATTGCCAAGTCAATACTTTTTGATATTGAGCAGGGCTAACACTAAAGCCAAAACCACGTGGTGTAAATCCGCCCTCATCACTTTCCAATGCAAAAATGTGTTTTTCATTTTTTATTTTTGCTTCCTCAGCATATTTTTCGCCACCACGCAATCCATTTTCTTCATTGGCAAATAATACAAAACGGATACTGTGTTTGGGGTGATAGCCAGCTGCTTTTAATGCACGCAAGACTTCAATGGTATGTACCACTCCTGCGCCATCATCATGTGCACCTTCATTTACATCCCAACTATCTAAATGTCCGCCAATTGTAATGTATTCATCAGGGAATGTTGTTCCTTTTAATTCTGCTATAACATTATAACCGATGGTATCGGGCATTTGCTTCCCATGCATTGCTATAGACAACTTTACAACCGATGATTTTGTTTCTTTCCATAATTTATCTGCATCTTTTAATCCCAATGCCGCTGCAGGAATCTTTGGATAGGCACTATCGTATTGCATTGCTCCTGTATGCGGATTATTATCTGTTGCTTCAGTTAATGAACGGATCACAACTGCCACCGCACCGTATTTTGCAGCACGACTTGCACCACTATGTCGGTAAATTCCTGATTCGCCATACGCTCTTCCGGGAACTACATAAGTTGTATTAAATGGATAATTATAAAAAATGATCTTGCCCTTTACTTCATCTTTTCTTTTTTCCAATTCTGTAAAATCTTTCACAGCAAGCACTTCAGCAGTTACTGTTTTGCCATTGCCCAATGCATTGCCAAGAGCCAAAGCATCAAGTGTAATATTTACAGGTTTGTTATTAATACTTGTAATGGACACTTTATCGCCTTTGCCACGCACCCAGTGCGGCACCATGCATTGCTGCAGATACACTTTATCAGCACCTATTTCGTCCATAGTTGCTTTACCCCATTTTACTGCTTGTGCGAATTGAGGTGAGCCGGCCAATCTTCCCCCCACATTCTTAGTAAGCTGGTACAAAAGATCGTAAGCTTTTCCATTGGTCAAAATATCATCTGACAATTTTTTAATGAAGGCAGAATCTTCATTGCTTTGTGCCGTTGCAATGATTGGTAATGCAGCCAGCAGGAATAATAATTTTCTCATAGAAATAAAGATATTGAATTAAAGAAACAATTTGCTCACTTTATTATAAGAAAAGGAATTGAAAAACTATGTCTAACTTAGATTAGAAATAAGATGAGAATATCTTCACGCCATATAATTCTGGTCTTACTTGCATTGATTTGCTTATTTATCGGTCTCATTAATTATCTCTTATTTCAACAGAATATTATTTTATTCAGGTTATTGCATATTGAAAATATTGGAAATCCCCTTGTCATTTACAATCCAATTCTCAAACATTTTTTTACTGGGTACTTTTCTGATACCATGTGGTGCATTGCTCTTTGTTTGGTTACTGTTGTATTATCCGAACTAAAATATTTGAATACTGCCGGTAAAGTGCTTACCTTACAGTTACCATTTACTTTGGAAGCAGCTCAATATTTTGGCATTATCCAGGGAACTTTTGATTGGCTTGACATACTAACCTACGCAATTATCGTAACGGCTTTTTCACTGCTTTTTAAAATTTTTAAAAAAGTAAGAGTATGAAAAATATCAAACCGTTTATCGCAAGTATCAGCACAGTTACAGTTTTTATCTTATTAGCATTAGCAAGTAGTCCGCCACCTGCCCCTACTTCACAAGTCTATAATGGCGTATTTAATTATGCTGCTGAAAAAAATGATGTAGTTAAAAATGCCAATAAGCTGAAATTCCTGACAGATAATCCAAATCCAACAATTGTGCTGCGTGTGCCGCATGCAACACAACAAGTTTTGGAAGAAGACAAGAACGTTAAATCGGATAAGATAAGCACTAATACAAATACATTATACGATGTTAACGTTTACAATATCATAGAAAAAGAATTATTAAAAGGGGGCTTTACCGTTCGCGACCGCGCTTTATTTGGAAAAGTTCTGGAAGATAAAAGTGTAAACGATTATTCCAAAATAACTGAATTAACACAAACAGATTTTATTTTAGAACTGAGTAATTTCCAATATGTTCCCTATGCTTTTAATTCTTTTGAGTACACAACATCCGGCAAAAAGGGAACAGTAAATACCTATACCCATAACTGTTCTCATTCCATTTTCTTATATGGATTAAAGCTTGAGTTTAAATTAATAAAAGTTAAGGAAAATGATTTTATCGGATCATTTACCTATAATTATTCACCGTGCAGTAATAATGCCTGTAACTATTTGGTCAGCTGCTTGGGTGAAAATTGCAGCGAACCTTATATTTTACAGGGCAATGTTAAAATTAACTCTGAAAGACTAATTACGCAGGATATCATTGCTCATTTTGTTAAGTCATCTTCTGAAAGTCTAGTGAAAGAAATCATGAAATAACTTTTTTCGCATATCATTTCACATAAGGCCGATCGCAGAAAAGTTTGCAAAAGATATTTATTGTCTTTAGCACTTATTAAGGAATGGTTAATACGAAATCAAGTGAAGAAATAGTTGTTACTTCGCTGAATAAAGTACAAACCGCTGAAGTGTGCGACGCAACTGCTGTTGAGCAGCATTACTGAAGCTGATAACAAAAAAAACAAGTATATGCGTATTGGGATTGTTTGCTACCCTACTTTTGGTGGTAGCGGTGTTTTGGCGACTGAGTTGGGCAAGGCATTGGCAGATGAAGGGCATCAAGTTCATTTTATTACTTATCAGCAACCGGTAAGGTTGAATGTTTTTAATACCAATATTTTTTATCACGAAGTTCGTGTGCCAACTTATCCTTTATTCGATTATCCACCTTATGAAGTAGCGTTGGCAAGTACGATGGTTGATGTGATCATTAACCATGACCTTGATCTGCTGCACGTACATTATGCCATTCCACATGCATCGGCTGCTTACATGGCAAAGCAAATTGTAAAAAGCAAGAACGGAAGAAATATTCCTGTGATCACAACTTTACATGGAACCGATATTACATTAGTTGGAAAAGATAAAACCTACGAACCCGTTGTTACATTCTCCATCAATGAAAGTGATGCGATTACCGCTGTTTCACAAAATTTAAAAGAAGAAACGTATAGAAGTTTTCCAATCACCAAACAAATAGAAGTGATCACCAATTTTGTGGATGTATCACGTTTTAATAAAAAACCGTTTGATGCATTCAAAAAAGTGATTGCACCGGAGGGTGAAAAAATATTGGTACATGCTTCCAATTTCAGAAAAGTAAAACGCGTGGATGATGTTGTGAAAATTTTTGCTGAAGTAAGAAAAGTGATGCCTGCAAAATTATTAATGGTAGGCGATGGTCCTGAAAGACCCGCTACAGAAGAATTAGCAAGAGAATTGGGTGTGATCGATGATATACGTTTTGTGGGTAAGCAGGAACAGATGGAAGAAATTTTAGCAGTTAGTGATCTGTTTTTATTACCGAGTGAATACGAAAGTTTTGGATTGGCAGCGTTAGAAGCAATGGCAGCGAGGGTGGTTGTGATCAGCAGTAATGCAGGCGGTTTGCCTGAAATTGTTATTCAGGGAAAGACAGGCTTCATGGCTAATGTAGGTGATGTTGCTGCAATGAGCCGAGATGCCATCAATATTTTAAAAGATAACGACCGATTAGAACAAATGAAGCAAGCTGCATTTGAACATGCCTGTACATTCGATATCCAGCATATCATTCCGCAATATGAAAAATTATATAGCCGTTTTTGCAGAATGGAAGTACCCTGTATTTAAAAAATTAAAACCAACCATCGGTTGATGGGGGCTCTGATGAAATTGTTTTTCTTACTTCAATCGCAGGAATTGCATTATTGGTTGCAGTATTCTTTTTAGGTTGCGGCGTTTTCTCCATTCCCGATATTCTTGGTTTTTCCTCCAACGGTTTATAACGGTTCTTGGTCATGGAACCTTCTATCACAGCGCCTTCTTCAATCTCTAAAGTAGTGGCGATGATGCCGCCTTTGATCACTGCATTATTACAAATAACCGCTTTGGTCTTGCATTCAATATTTCCTTCCACACGACCATATACAATTAAATGAACGGCAGTAATATCGCCATTAATAACGGCTTCTTCTCCGATCACTAATTTAGATTCAACATTGATATTACCTGCTACATTTCCGTCTATGCGGCCCGGTATTTTAGATTCAATATCGCCTTGTATCAAGATGCCCTTTGGTAATAGAAAGCTGTCGTGGGGCTTGTTTCCAATAAGTTGGTTTAACTTAAACACATCAAATGATAATTAATGAATTTATCTTTTTTCATTCTCGAAGGTAGATACAATAGTAGTTGCATTACCCAGATCAATACCAATGGCACTTTCAAATTTTTCGTCAGATATACGAAGTGAATTATATAAATAACCGATGCTTGCCAATTTATCAGCATCAGGTGCAATCTCAACCGGCATCACATCTTTAAATTCTTCCTGAAATGCTTCCTGTAGTTCTGTATAAAATGCACCGCCTCCCAATAAATAGATCTTTTCACAATTCTCAAAATCAGAATCTGTAAAATATCTTTTGAATAATGGAGAGATGATCTCTTTATAATATTGGTGCAGAATCTCTTTACGCAATTGTTTAAGATCGATATTTTTTCTGTTGATGAAGATGAACCCTTTTACGAATGCATCATCCAGTTGATGTTCATTCTTCATTTCCAGATAATATTTCTTATTCAATTCTCTTTTCAGGTTATTGATCGCATAACGCAGTCCATGAGAACTGAAAACTGTACGTTGTACCAAACCATCCGCTGTTGCCATGGCACCTTCAATGGTTCCGAAACCAAGACTGATCGCAATAAAACTCTTTGGTTGCTGTGGTCCCAATACTTTTTTCAAACCAATGATACCGCCAACTATTTCGGGGATAACATCAAATCTTTCAATATCGAATAACGCTTTTTTAACGGCGCCCCTGTTGTGAAAAGTTTGTGTATCGTATTCCACTAAGAAATTCTTTCTGGCTAAAAAACGTTCAGCAGCTTCTTTGTAAACATTATAAGTTGAAAAAGGGAAACCAACTGTAACAAACATGGGTTGTTGAATGGTTTCTGCAACAGTGATCAATGCTGCTTTGAACAACACTTCATAATCTTCTTCCTGCGGAGAAGCATTCACTACCTTATTTGGATTGATGCCGCCTCTTTTTGCAAGATTTCCTGCCAAATACCAGATGTTTTCATTCTTGATCTTTAAGCCGTTCAATAGATCTCTTGAAGAATTTTCTGTATTGCCAAATGCTGATTCAAAAACACTCGGAAAAGTAATAGTTGATACTTTTATTGCTAATTAGATTGGATATGGCGAAAATAATTAAATTTTCGTCAAAATGATATTTTGATTGATTTTTAATGCTTTGACAATATTACACCCCCTAATCGAGTACAGCAAGACTTTGAGATATTATTCGGCAAATATCTACCAATTCATTTTCTTTTGTAATTAATGGAGGGGCAATTCGCATGCAATTGGGCGCAAATAAAAACCAGTCAGTGATCAATCCTTTCGAAATACATTTTTGAATAAAGGCATGATTGGTCTCGAAAGAATCAAACTCAACTGCCATCCATAAGCCGGCAGAACGTACCGCCTTTATTTTCGGATGATGAATATGTTGTAACAGAAACTGCTCTTTTTGTTTGACTGTTGCAATATAATTCTCATCCAATAAAACTCGCAAAGCCGCTTTACCTGCTGCACAGGAAACAGGATGACCGCCAAATGTGGTGATATGCCCTAATACAGGATCATGCGTTAATGTATTCATCAATTTTTTGTCGGCAATAAATGCGCCGAGCGGCATTCCGCCACCTAAAGCTTTACCTAATAATAAAATATCGGGAACAATATCAAATTGCTCAAATGCCCATAAAGACCCTGTTCTGCCAAAGCCCGCCTGTATCTCATCCAATATCAATAACACACAATTCTCATCACATTTTTTTCTGATCGCCTGCAACCATTCTTTACTTGGTTTATTAATTCCAGCTTCTGCCTGCACTGTTTCAGCAATTACACAACAAGTGTTTTTATCGATGGCATCAATAGCTTCATTACTTCCGTAATCAAAATGATGCACATCAGGCAATAGCGGACGAAAAGCATTGCGCCAGTATTCATCACCCATCACACTCAATGCACCTTGCGTACTGCCATGATAGGATCTGTTGAATGAAATTATTTTTGAGCGATTGGTTACTCGTTTTGCTAATTTCATCGCACCTTCCGTTGCTTCAGTTCCGCTGTTGGTAAAATAAACTGAATTAAGTGAGGGTGGAAGATGATCGGTCAGCAGCTTGGCATACGTTACCTGCGGCTGTTCAATAAATTCGCCGTACACGATCAAATGCATGTATTGTGCAGCCTGCTTTTGAACAGCTTCAACAACTTTTGGATGACTGTGACCGATATTAGCCACGCTAAAACCTGAAATGGCATCAATGTATTTTTTCCCTTCTATATCATACAAATAAATACCGTCTGCCTTCACCATTTCGATGCCGATGGGTGCAGGCGAAGTTTGCGCAACGTGATTCAAAAAAAGTTGTCTGTTAGAAATTCCACTCATTTATTTCCAATGCTCGATTTAATGTTCGAAATTCGAGATTCGAAATTCGTCTTTTTATGGCAACAATACTTTCTGTTCTTGATAAACATCCGCAGTTTGGTGAAAAATGTTTTGTAGCACCCAATGCAACCATTGTTGGTGATGTGGTGATGGGCGATAATTGCAGCATCTGGTTCAATGCTGTAATAAGAGGTGATGTGAATTATATAAAGATGGGCAGTAAAGTAAATGTGCAGGATGGTGCCGTGATTCATTGCACGTATCAAAAAAATCCAACCAATATCGGCAACAATGTTTCAATCGGTCATAATGCATTGGTGCATGGATGTAACATTCACGATAATGTTTTGATCGGTATGGGTGCCATTGTGATGGATCGCTGCGAAATACAGAGTAATGCTATTATTGCTGCCGGTGCAGTTGTATTGGAAGGAACGATCGTTGAATCGGGAAGTATTTACGCCGGTGTTCCTGCAAAAAAAGTTAAGGAAATGCCGATGAATACCGTGCATTCAGAAATTGAAAGAATTTCCAATAATTATGTAAAATACGCTTCCTGGTTTGAAGATAATAATGATGCACCAAAAATATAATTAACGCAAAATGGCTTTCATGAAAAAAATATTGATTCTTCCTGCTGCTGTGATGATTTTTATTTCCTGCAATGTTTTCAAAAAAACAGATCAGAATGGTTGCCCGCCGAATGTGAAAAATTTGGGTGCTGAAAAATTAATGATGTATCAACAGGAAGGTTATCATCCAAAAACTGCCAAAGAAAAAAAAGAATATGAAATGGCAATGAAAGAATTGAAAAGCAATAATAAATCAATCACAAAAGAAGCGGTGAATACCAAAGACTAACTCCAACTGTTTTCTTCCATCGTTTCCATGATGGTGAGATAACTGATATATCTTTCTTCCGAAATCGTTCCTGCATTCACTGCAGCTTTTACCGCACAACCGGGTTCATTGTAATGTTTGCAATTATTGAACTGGCAATCATTCACCAACTTTCGCATCTCAGGAAAATAACCGCTTAATTCTTCTTTCTTCAGATCAACCAACCCCAATTCTCTGATGCCCGGGGTATCAATGATTCTTCCACCAAAAGGGAGGTCGAACATTTCTGCAAAAGTGGTGCTGTGCATTCCCTTGCCGCTCCAACCACTCACTTCTAAAATCTTTAAATCCAATTCAGGAAAAATATTATTGATTAATGTTGATTTACCCACACCGCTATGTCCGCTTAACAATGTTGTTTTATTTTTTAATACTTCTTTTACTTCCTCTACACCCTGATGTTGTATAACACTTGCCAGCACTACTTTGTAGCCTACAGTTTCATAAATGGATTTCAGCAATTCAAACTTTTCATTCTCTTTCTTTTTATAAATATCTGCTTTATTAAAAACAATAATTGCCGGAACATGATACATTTCACAAGCCACTAAAAATCGATCAATAAACCCCTGTGAAGTTTTTGGGTCTTTTAATGTTGCAAATAAAATACTCTGATCTAAATTGGATGCAACAATATGATGATGGTGTTTATTATGCGGACTAACCCTTGCCACATAATTTCTTCTGTCTAAAATTTCAGAGATTGTTGCAGTGTCTTCCAATTCATTTTCCATTTCCATTTCCACTTCATCACCAACTGCAATAGGATTGGTAGAAGTAATGCCATCGATCTTCAACACACCTTTAATGCGTGCATTAAAAAGCCTGCCATCATTGGCTTTCACCACATACCAACTGCCGGTAGATTTATAAACAAGTCCTTTCATTGCCTTACGAAGATAAGAGGATTGTTTGTTACGAGCTGAAGTGCATGTGGCATCGTCTGTTGCGTCGCACTCTTGTAGGGTTTGTTCTTTATTCAACAAGTTTGATGGCTAAAGCCCGAATATCTTTTCTCAATTGCCCCGCCATTAATGGCGGGGCAATTCAATAAATCAACATATGACTAACTACAATTTTCAGTATTGCTTTAAAAGCACAAGTGAGTGACACAACCGACGATGCCATGAAATGCAGAAGTTCGCTAAAAAAATTAGGGAAACTTTTTAAACAAAGTAAAACGCAGCATCATTTCAATAACAATGCAAATCAATCCTGCCAATAAAAAAGGAAAGAATTCTTCGGTGTAACGATTGTAGGTTGATATTTCTACTTTATTTTTTTCGAGCAGATTAATGCTGTCGTAAATTTTCTTCAATGCAGCATTATCTGTTGCATGAAAATATTGTCCGCCTGTTTCGGTAGCCAATTCTTTTAACAATCCTTCATTGAATTCCATTTTTCTTGTTTGTGTGGTTGTACCAAATTGCGATTGCACCTGCACATTCATTTCTTTTTCACTTCCTACACCGATCGTATAAACTTTTATGCCGTAGAGTTTCGCCATTTCTTTGGCTTTATCCGGCGGGATAAAACCACCAAAGTCAACACCATCCGTTAACAAAATAATGACTTTACTTTTTGAAGTGCTGCTTTTTAATCTGTCAACACTTGTCGCCAAACCCGAACCAATTGCAGTTCCGTCTTCGGGCAAATATCCGTTCTCGATATTATTGATCTGTGCAAGTACTGTGTTATGATCCGTTGTGATGGGACATAATGTAAAACTCTGACTACTGAAAATAACAATGCCAATTCTGTCACCGGGTCGATTACGTACAAACTCCGCTGCCACAGCTTTTGAGGCCTCTAATCGATTCGGAGAAAAGTCTTGCTCCGTCATGCTACCGCTGATATCAAAACACAACACGATATCAATTCCTTCTCCATCGGTTTGTTGTTCGGTAAATTTTTGTTGTGGCCTTGCTAATGCAATGATCAATGCAATCAAACCCAAGCATCTCAAAGCAAAAGGAAGATGGCGCAAGCTTGTTTTCCAATTGCTCACATGCTGCAAAAAATAAGTAGTAGTTATTTTGAATGATGCTGTTTGTTGTTGTAAACTTTTCACATACCAAAAGATCATGTAAGGCACAACCAATAATACCGGTAATAACCAGGGACACGCAAAGCTTGTATGTTGTAACCAGTTACTCAGCATCAGTCTTTCTTAGTAAATTGAAAATTATAAATGGTTTGTACAAATGTCCTGGCATCAAAGATCGCATCTTCGCAATCTGTATTCGGTGGAATGAATTTTGCAAATTTCACTGCATCTGCCAATTGCAATAATTGAAAAAAATGAATCAGCTTGGGCTCATTGCCTATTTTGTTTTTCAATAGGATCATGTATTCGTCTGTTGTTTTATTGGCAGAATAAATATTCAGTTGATGATCTGAATAAGTTCTACAGATATCGATCAATTCAGTAAAAAATAATTTATGTTGATTTTTTTCGATCAATCCTTTTGCATATAAAGCATCTAATTGATGCAAAACATCTTTGATACTGTAAACTTTTGAAACAGGTTTAGGTTTTAATTTTCTTTTCCTGAAATACCTTACTACTAAGAAAATAATAATTGCCAAAACAATTACTGCCGCTGCAATTTCGCCAATGAATAACCAATCCGTTTCCGGTTTTACTTCAATGATCTCTTTAAAATCGTGATAGTCTTTTAAATTTGAAACATCGACAGGCAACACCGAAATGCTGATGGGCATTGCATTGATGCTTAACTTATCTCTGAATGAAACAGTAATGGCCGGAATTTGCCATACACCGGAATCGAAAGAAGTGAGTATTATTTTTTGCGAATAATTAGTAGCACCTTCTGCAGAAATAGTATCGATCGGAAATCTTTTTACAACTTCTATATGATTAAAAGAATCCGGCAAATCGAACCAATGTGAAATATCCGCATTAGCTTGATCGATATCAGTGACCAATACTTTTAATTCGATCTGTTCCCCAATCAATATCTTATCGCGGTCAACAGTGGCAGATATTTTTTGTGAAAATAAATTTGTTGAGAAGGTCAGAAATAAAATCAGAAAATAGATGACAAATGACGGATGACGGATGACAAGAACTCTATCAACCCTTGGCTCCTGACTCTTGATTCTTGACTCTTGACTCATCTTCCTCATGCTCTTTTAATAAAAAATTGTTGCAATGTTTTTACGTAATACTCTCCGGTGGCTATTTGCAGCAGATCAGCGCCTGCAGTCCTAAAAACATTTTTTGTATCATTTTGAATTTTTGCAAACTGCATTTGGTAATTATATTTTGTGATGGTATCACTCGTATCTAACCAAACTGACTTCCCTGTTTCTGCATCCTGCACTTGAATCAATCCGATATCCGGAAGTGTATGATCATTTTTATCATACACCTGGATTCCGATCACATCATGTTTTTTAGCAGCCACTCGTAATGATTCATGATACCCTTCATCTGCAAAATCACTCAGTACGAAAACAATACTTTTATGTCGCGTGATATTATTTAAGAACTGCAATGCTTTTACAATATTGGTTTGTTTGGCTTTCGCTTCAAAAGTCAATAATTCGCGAACCATATACAACACATGATCCCGGCCTTTTGAAGATGGGATATATTTCTCAACAGTATCAGTAAAAAATATCAACCCGGTTTTATCATTATTGCTTAAGGCGCTGAATGCAAGCACAGCACATATTTCAGTGATCAGATCTTTTTTGCTTTGCGACTGTGTGCCGAATAAATTACTGGCACTTGCATCTACTAACAAGAACACACTCAACTCTCTTTCTTCTTCAAACACTTTGCTGTATGTTCCATTCATTCTTGCACTTACATTCCAATCGATGAAACGGATATCATCGCCTGCACTATATTCTTTCACTTCTTTAAAAGCCATACCCTGTCCTTTGAACGCCGTATGATATTCACCGGTGAACAAATGATTGGTGAGCTTCTTACTTTTTATTTGCAGCTCACGAACTTTTTTTAATATTTCTGATGCCGTCATTATGGTACCTGAATGGTGCGAAGAATATCATCAATTAAAATTTCTGTTGTTACATTTTCTGCTTCTGCTTCATAAGTCAAACCGATACGATGACGCAACACATCTTTCGCTATCGCTTTAATATCATCCGGAATAACATAACCTCTTTTATTCATGAATGCATAAGCTTTTGCTGCCAATGCCAAATTGATACTGGCTCTCGGCGATCCGCCATAACTGATCATGTTCTTCATCTTAGCTAACCCATATTGATCGGGGTAACGTGTTGCGAAAACAATATCAATAATGTACTGTTCAATCTTTTCATCCATATAAACTTGTCGAACTAAGTCTCTGCTTTCAATAATTTCTTTTGTCGTCACCACTTTTGAAACAGTTGGTAAAACAAATCCCTGTACTTGTTGACGGATGATTAATTGTTCTTCTTTTTTATCCGGATAACCCACTATAACTTTCAGCATAAAACGATCAACTTGTGCCTCAGGTAATGGGTATGTTCCTTCCTGTTCCAAAGGGTTTTGAGTAGCGAGTACTAAAAAAGGTTCTTCCAATTTATACGTGTGTTCACTGATGGTTACTTGTTTTTCTTGCATGGCTTCAAGCAAAGCACTTTGCACTTTTGCAGGAGCACGATTGATCTCATCAGCTAAAATAAAATTGGCGAAGATGGGACCACGGCGAACTACAAATTCATTTTTAGATTGATTGTAGATCATGGTACCGATCACATCTGCAGGCAACAGATCCGGCGTGAATTGAATTCGGCTGAATTTACCGTCAACTGCCTGTGCCAATGATTTGATGGTAAGTGTTTTTGCCAATCCCGGCACGCCCTCCAACAATACATGACCGTTGCTTAATAAACCGATCAATAATCGGTCAACCATGTATTGCTGACCGATGATAACTTTTGCCAATTCGTTTCTTAAACGATCCACAAACTTAGAAGTATATTGGATGCGTTGATTCAATTCCTGAATATCGGGTGCTGTTTGCATGAAGAAAATTTATTTTAGAATGGTGAATGTACAAAGTTGAGAGGATTGATTGGCATTGAAATGGATGAATTGGGAAATTTTTAATGATGCAAAGGTTTGAAACACATTGCCGCTGATAGATAGGAAAACACGGAACGATACTTAAATGTTCAAAAAGTTGAATAAAGAATAAACCGTTGAAGTGTGCGACGCAACTAAGTCTAATACTTGATCAACTGCCTGGCTCAAAACAATTGTTTTTATTTTATTGAAGTTGATGTAATAAAAAATATCTTCGCGGCTTATGACAGAATTTGCTCATGACAAGGTAATACCGGATAAAGACAGTAACCTGAGTAAAAAACAACAGGTGGCTGAAATGTTTGATAGTATTGCGTTTCGCTATGATTTTTTGAACCGTTTCCTCAGCGTTGGAATTGATGTCAGCTGGCGCAAAAAAGCCATCAATCAATTAAAAGCGATTGAACCTAAAAAAGTATTAGATGTGGCAACCGGGACAGCTGATGTGGCATTGATGACTTTTAAAATGCTGCATGCCGAAAAGATCATCGGCATTGATATCAGCGAAGGAATGCTGGATTTGGGCAGACAAAAAATCGAAAAGCTAGGGCTAACAAAGAATATTGAATTATTGAAAGGTGATAGTGAGAATATCCATTTTGAAGACAATAGTTTTGATGCCATCACTGTTGCATTTGGTGTTCGCAATTTTGAAAATCTGGAAATGGGTTTGAAAGAAATGCATCGCGTTTTAAGACCCGGCGGGAAATTAGTGGTGCTTGAATTTTCAAAACCAAAAAATGCTGCATTCAAGGTTTTTTATAATCTGTATATGAATCAGATCGCACCATCATTCGGAAAATTATTCTCTAAAAATAATAATGCTTATCAATATTTGAATGATAGTGTTCAGGCATTTCCTGAAGGCGAAACATTTCTGAATATCATGAAGCAGGCAGGTTTTAGAGAGGCTTATGTAAAACCACTCACATTAGGCATTTGCAGCATTTATTGCGGAAGCAAATGATCAAATCATCTGAATCGAGCTGAAATGGTATAACATACCTTATCATTGATGCGCCAAAAAATTTCGCCATTGATCTTTCTGGTCCTTTTCATTTGTTTCTTTACCAACAACTTTCCTTCATTGTCGAAATATTGTGGTTGTGAAAAATAAGTGATGATATAATATTTTTTATTAGTAAAGGGCTTACTTAACTCTACCGGCCGCATAGAAATAAAGACCAACGAATGCTTTTCCTGATCAACATAATAATCCAGATTGTTGATCCATGTACACTGAATGGAACGCATTTGTGTGATGATATCAAGAATGCCTTCTTCATTTAAAGCATATTTCAGTAAAGTATCTTTTATCCTCTTTTCATTGATACCGAATTCATAAATATATTTAAGAGAGTCTGTCATGATCTCTATAGAAAAAAAATTGAAAGAACGATCTGTAAACTCAATGGAGAAAGGCCTTTGACGGTACAATGTTTTAAAAGACTGTTCAATATTGTTCAACACTTGTTCATTCTCGGCATAATATGTTGTCACTATTTTTTGCGTTGAGTTACAACCCCAAAAAATAACAGCAGCAAATAGTATTTGATATAAATTTCTATGGCGCATCATTCATTTTTTTAGTGCAATGACTAATGCCGTATGTAATTCTTTTCAAGAATTTGGGGGTTAATTGTCTCAGTGATCTTCCGCCATAATCCCAGTAAACTATTGTTATGGTATCATCAATTTTAGAAATTCTCTCGAGAATGATATAATGTGTGGGTATCGCTAATTTTAAGGCTGAATGTGTTTTTTTATAAAGGAATGTATTGTTAATATACAGCACCATTGTACCTTTTTTCATCTTACTGCTGATATATTCATACAAATCATTTATTGCAGGATGAATCAGATCTGAACCAATTGCATCAACCTTTTCATTAAATAATTCCCTCACCATCCGGTTGAATTTTGCATAGTTCACCGATGCCCATAATTTATCTTCATCCCCGGCATCATAATGTTTGTCAAATACATTTAGATATCCTTTGAAATGATCAGCAAGTGACAAGAACCATATTTGGTCGGCAGGACTTATGTCCAATTTACCTTTAAATTTCATGGCTCCTGCAGCTTGTTCTATTTCAGGTGAAGGATGAAAGAAAACCTTACCCATTGTTGCCTCCCCATGTTCGTATAATTCGATCATAAACTTGGCATACTGCAAAGGATCATCGTGCAACAAAATATAAGAGAGTGCCGCATATCCGCAAAAGTTGGTGCTTACACCTTCATAAATGCTCAGTGGTTTGTAAATGTTCAGCCTTATGTTTTCAAGAAATGTTTTGGGTCTTATATGGGGCCAGTAATCGCTTTTTATTAGAGTATCTATCTTTTTGATAAAGTCTATGGCTTGTTGTTGCGTAGATACAGGTGTGGTGTCATTTTTAAGATGGATCTCATCTGAAGCACTTACAACATCTATTACCAAAAAGCATCCGCTGATAAGAAAAAAAATATGGCAATATATTCTCAGAAACCTCAAATCATAAGAGCATTAATAAACTTCAACAAAGATACCAATATGCTCTTCCTGTTCGTTTTAAAAAAATAAATCCAACACGAAATGGCATTTGACGGAGTTCTCTAACCATATTTTAAGAAATTTTAAAGGTTAAACTGTATTATATTGCAACTTTAATCGAAGCATATTTCATCAACTAAATACAATAATTATTCTTTATCTCTACACGCTGATTTTATTTAAAAACCCAAAAGCAGATTTTTACATTGCTTAATCATCATCATTTGTTGTACAACAGAATAATTATTCTTGTGTTTATTTTTTTTGCAGGCAAAAATTGCCTTGCACAAACAGAGATATATCGATCTGAACATGATGATGTGCCTTATTATTTCGGAGCAACATTCGGTTATAATTCTTCTTCCTTAAAAGCAACAAAATCTTCTAAATTTATACAAGACGACAGTGTACTCGTTGCATTGCCTGGCAGCAGCGGCGGTGTTTCCATCGGGTTATTAGCAACGGGTAGATTAAGCGATCATTGGCAAGTATGTTTTAATCCGCAAGTCATCATCGGCAGTGCACGTTACTTTACATATACATTAAAAAATCCTGCACCCGGCGAACCGGTCAATCAAACAAAAGTATTACCGGCCATGATCGTCAGCTTTCCACTCCATTTTAAATTCAATTCAGACCGGATAGATAATTTCAGGGTGTATTTGTTGGGCGGCATCAAATATGATATTCATTTTGCTAGCAATGCCTCAGATGCAAATACAGGCACTGATATTAAATTCAAAGCACATGATTTTGGAATTGAAGGCGGCATCGGTTTTAATTTCTTCTTCCCTTATTTTACTTTATCTCCCGAATTAAAATTCAGTAACGGATTGACTGACCTTTTACAAAGAGATCCTACTGTAAAATATTCCAGTGTGTTTGATAAAATTCAAACGCGAATGATCATGTTCTCGCTACATTTCGAGTATTGATTTTTTTAAGCAACCATTTGTTTTTTATGGCATCGCCTGTTGCCACGCTCGTTTCACAGTTCCATTTTCATGGCAGCATTAAAACTCAAAATTCCTTCTGGCAATATTCCATCTGAAACCGAAAGTATAAATAAGATCATGTTTATCTATCTGTTCCTGTGGCACAGTATATTTTCTATAAGTAACATTTCCTTCCACAAATAAATTCGGTATCACTTCATACGAAGCAGTGAAAGAACCGGTGATCGTTTGTGCCAGAATGCCCGAACCAATTTTAAAGCCATAATCTCTCGGCCTTGTTAAATAACTTCTGAAAACATTGGAACCGAAATTCACACCGGCAGAATCTAATCCCTGTTCAACATAAAATATTTTGGCAAGCAGGTATAATTTAGGCAAAGGTTGTGCTTTTGCAATAGCAATAAATTCTCTCAAATTAGCGCCCAGCGGATGCGCCAGCGGTTGATTATAGTGTGTGAAATTGATCAGACTGTCATTAGCGGTATAGGTGTATGGACGAATCAAATTAGCTTCAAACTGCAGATCGAAATTATAAATACTGAATGCATCAATATATTTCACACCCAATTGTGCGCCTTGTTTGTTTTCCCAGCTTCCTCTGCTGTAATGCGTTACTTCATTAAATAAAAATTCATTGAATATTAATTGCCCGTAAAACTGAACATTCTTAAATGCATTGTACTTAAAATCGATTCCGATATTTGTTTTGCCATTATTGCCATTATCCTGTTCAATTGATTTATAAAAAATAAATGGGTTGAGATAATTTATTTTAAAACCATCTTTTCCGTTCTCGGTGGAATTCTCATACAATCCCAGATTAAATCTTTTCGAAACCTGCCAGCTTAAATGATGAAAGCCGATATAATTATTAGGTAATGATTGGCGTGTTCCCTGAGTTAACAGTTGAAAAGGCTGCGTTGTTTCTGCAACGATCGTTTCATAATTGACCTTTCCGATATGTATCCTGAAACGGAGATACAAACAATTGGCACTGAAATCACTCAAGAATAAACTTCGATATCCGTTGCCGATAAATAATTTATCGTAAGCAAATTGAAGGTCAATATATTTACCTGTGTTAACGGTCATACCACCAGATGCATCAAAATGATCATATCCTGTTGTTTGAAAAGGTTTGAAAAAACCTGCACCCGGTAATGCCCTATACTTGGTTACAAAATCTTGAACATATTGCGGATCTTTTTCCTGACTGTCGGCCAAATAACTGTAAAATCCGATCTTGTTATCAATCGAGCCGCGCATCAATACACCTCTTGTATTTAAGAATAGAGTTTTATCACCATCAGAACTTTTTCCTGACTGCAATGCAAAAACAGGATCGATCACAAAAGAAAAAGCTTTTTGTTTGACCGCAAATAAATGCGAAGCTGTGGCAAATATGCCCGAATAATTTTTTTTACGTTTTGATAAAAGATAACTTGAATCTTTTGTCCAGTCGCCATTGCTTTCCATCAATTTGCTGATATTGTATTCGTCCACATCCGTTAATTCCAAATCAGGATAGCCGCCGCTTTTGTATTTGCTGTAAACATTTTCCACCCTTTCTGTGATTGCCTTTCTGAAATAAGGCTTTACGGTTGAGAAACGGAGGATCGAATCGTTCGTTAATTTTATTTCTAATCTGTTCAAAAGGTCATATTGCTTATCATTCAATCCGATCACATCCGATTGCGCTGCAGCCTGCATCGTCATAAAACTTATCCCGAATAAAATCGCCGAACGCAAACATTTCATAATCTTGCTGTATTGATTTTCAAAAATAAGATAAGATGAAGACTTACCTCATAAAAGATGCATGTATTATCAATGATTCCAAAAGAACCTATGGTGACGTCCTGATCAAAAATAAAAGAATTGAAAAGATCGGCAATAATATCAATGTCAAAGGATCTGCTATTGAAATCGATGCACATCATCAATTCTTATTGCCGGGTGTAATCGATGATCAGGTTCATTTCCGTGAACCCGGGTTAACACATAAAGCCACCATTTATACCGAAGCAAAAGCAGCAGTTGCCGGCGGCACAACAAGTTTTATGGAAATGCCCAATACTAATCCGCCTGCATTTACGCAGGAGCTATTGGAAAATAAATACGAGATCGCAAAAAGATCGGCATTGGCCAATTATTCATTCTTCATGGGCACTTCGAATGATAATTATGAAGAAGTGATGAAAACCAACAAAAAGAAAAATGATGTTTGCGGTGTAAAGATATTCATGGGTTCATCCACCGGAAATTTATTGGTGGATAATCCTTTGGTCTTGGATAAGATTTTTGCGGGGACTGAGTTGTTGATTGCAACACATTGTGAAGAAGAAAGAATGATCAGAGAAAATTTTGAAAAAAGAAAAAAAGAAAACCCAAACTTAACTGCTGCTGATCATCCCATCATCCGCAATGAAGAAGTATGTTTTGAATCTTCTTTCAAAGCCATTCAATTCGCAAAAAAGCATAACAGCCGTTTACATATTCTGCATATCAGTACCGAAAAAGAATTGCAGTTATTCGGTAATATGATTCCGATAAAAGACAAACGTATTACTGCTGAAGTTTGTGTACATCATTTACATTTTACTGCTGATGATTATGAAAGATTGGGTAATCTTATCAAATGCAATCCTGCCATCAAATCACCCAATAATAAAGAGGCTTTGTGGAAAGCTTTGCTGGATGACCGTTTGGATGTGATCGCAACCGATCATGCTCCCCATACATGGGAAGAAAAAAATGAACCTTATGAAAAAGCGCATGCAGGTTTACCGTTAGTGCAGCATTCATTATCATTAATGCTTCACTATGTAAAAGAAGGAAGAATCAATTTGGAGAAAGTAGTGGAGAAAATGAGTCATGCAGTTGCTGATTGTTTTCAGATAAAAGATCGTGGTTATATTCATGAAGGTTATTTTGCCGATCTTGTTTTGGTTGATATGAACGAGTCGCAAATAGTTTCCAAACAAAATATTTTATATAAATGCGGATGGAGCCCGTTAGAAGGCTTCACTTTTCCCGCAACAATCAAAAATACTTTTGTAAACGGGCATTTGGTTTATGGAAACGGGGTCTTTGATGAATCTCAGTTCGGAGAAAGATTACAATTCAGCAGATGAAAATTTTAATTTATTGAACTTACAGAATGCGCGTAGATAAAACAACTTTACAGGATCTTTCTATTTTTCATCATGATGAAGAACAATCTGTTTTTCATCACCTCAATTTTACGCAAACAAATGGAGGAAGGGAACAACTACGTATCATACTCAGCAATCCTTTAGATTCTATCAAAGCTATAAAGGATGTGCAGCAAACCATCACTCAATTAATTTCGATTGCAGACCAATGGCCGATTATCATCACGAACGGAACTGTAATGGTATTGGAAAAATTTTATGATACACCTGTTGAATCTTTTCCGCATCATCCAACTGCTGCGCACAGTCATTTCTATAAAATATTCAATGCACCTGATTTTTCACTCACCAAATATTCTGTTGAACATTTTATTGCTTTTGTAAAAGGATTGGAACAGATCACATCATTGATCGATCAATCCAATAGCCAACAATTAAAGATCTGGAAAGAGCGGGTCGAAATGCTTTTACGCAAATCATTGATTGAAACTATGCTTCAAGTGGAGAAAGGAAAAAAGCTGTCTCCGGTTGAAGTTTTATCATTCGGTAATTTTATTCGTTATCATTTCAAACATGAAACATTTGAACTGATTCATATTTACAGTAAGCTCGATGCTTATTTAAGTTTGGCAGTTGCTTGCAAAAAATTTAATTATCATTTTCCGGTAATTGAAGAAACAACTACACCTTATTTGGAAGCAACAGATTTATTTCATGTTCAATTAACAACGCCTGTCTCGTATAATGTTCACCTGAATAATGAAAAGAATTTTTTATTCCTGACCGGCGCCAACATGGGCGGCAAAAGCACTTTCATCAAGGCGATGGGTGTTGCGGTTTATTTGGCGCATTTGGGAATGGGCGTTCCTGCAACAACAATGAAGCTGAGTTTGTTCGATGGCATCTTGAGCAATATTCAGGTAGTGGATAATATTGTGAAAAGAGAAAGCTTTTTTTACAATGAAGTGAAACGTATCAAAAGCACCGTTGAAAAAATAAGCGATGGAAAAAAATGGTTGATATTAATTGATGAACTGTTTAAAGGCACTAATCAACAAGATGCCATTAAATGCAGCATTACGGTTATTGAAGGGCTACGCAAAATGAATAATGCCATTTTTGTTTTATCAACACATTTATATGAGATCGGAGAAGCATTGAAAGAATATCCAAATATCCAGTTCCGATATTTTGAGACAAGCATTATTGATGATCAGTTGGTTTTCAGTTATCAGCTTAAAGAAGGTATCAGCAATGATCGTTTGGGCTATCTCATCTTAAAAAAAGAAGGCGTAGTTGATATGCTCAATAAATTGTAGCAACTTATTTACAATTCAATTTTTTTGACGCAGCACTTGCAATTTTCCTTTTTTTATTTTATTCTTACAGCATTCATCTGAATACCACCATGAAAAAAACTACAATTACCATCATCATTTTGCTGTTGCTTATTGCAACTGAAATATTGAAAGTATATTTTATCATGCCCTTTCCGGGTAGTCAAAAAAATGATACAGTCAATATTGCTTATTTCATACACAACAGTATTTGGTCGATCAGAATCTTTTTGGTTGCTATTCTTATCTATCCATTATTTCAACAGATCAGAAAAGGAAAACTTTGGGAGAAAATAGTGCTTTACATTTTGATCGCATTTTATGCAGTGATCGTTTATGCATTCAATTTTAAATTTTTGGCAGATAAGATATTTGAACAACCCAAAGAAAAATCATTTGCAAAAACAGAACATTATTCATTCGGTTCAAATAAATTAATTATTGGTGTGACTTTGAATGGCGAATCGAAAGCCTATCCCATCGAGATCATAGGTTACCATCATCAAATAAAAGATACTTTGGGTCATCAGCCCATCATGGTTACATACTGCACTGTTTGCAGAACAGGTCGTGTGTACAGTCCATTTATTAACGGGAAATATGAAACATTCAGATTGGTTGGCATGGATCATTTCAATGCCATGTTTGAAGATGCAACAACAAAAAGCTGGTGGCAACAGGCAACAGGTATTGCTATTGCAGGAAAATTAAAAGGAACTGCATTGAAAGAAATCCCCTCCGCGCAAATGAGTTTGAATGATTGGACATTCCTCCATCCCAACACATTGGTATTAGAGCCTGATCATAATTTTAAAGATGAGTACGACAGTTTAAAAGGTTTTGATGAAGGAACAGTAAAAAGCAAATTGGAAAAAAGAGATAGCGCTTCCTGGAAAAATAAATCCTGGGTGGTAGGTGTTGTGATCGATAATAAAGCAAAAGCTTATGACTGGAATGTTTTACAACAGAAAAAATTTATTCAGGACTCAGTTGGCAAAACCAATTTATTACTGACCATAGATTCTACCGGAAGATCATTCTTTATGTTGAACAGAAGTGTGGATGGCAAAATTTTGCACTTTCATGATAATGCTGCGACAAAATATTTTACAGATGATGAAACACATTCATTATGGAATGCAAATGGTTCTTGTTTTGAAGGCTCATTAAAAGGAAAAGAATTGGCAACGATCCAAGCTTATCAGGAATTCTGGCATTCATGGAAAAATTTTCATCCTGATACAGAAACGAATAAATAATAATGTAATTCCATAATTTTCGTATTTTCATAATTGCATATACATCGTATGTTCTTTCGCAGAAAGCTATAGAACACAAAATGCGATTTTCTCCAAGATGAATGATGTGCTGAACGTACAATTGCTCCGTCGCAAAAAGCTATAGAGCACAAGTGTGCGACGCAACAGTTGCTTCATTATTAATCAAAAGCCGGTAACAAAAATCTTATGCTCGTCAAAACCTTTGGCAGTGCGGTTTACGGCGTGGAAGCTATTGCCATCACAATTGAAGTGAATGTTAGCAATGGCCAAGGCTATCATATTGTTGGCCTGCCCGATAACGCCGTAAAAGAAAGTCTGCAACGCATTGAAGCTGCCATTAAAACCAATCACTACGAAATGCCACGCACAAAGATTGTAGTGAACATGGCGCCGGCAGATATTAAAAAAAGCGGTTCAGCTTTTGATCTGCCCATTGCAGTAGGTGTATTGGGTGCAAGTGAACAGATCGAAGAACCTGAACGGTTGAGAGATTATGTGATCATGGGTGAATTGAGTTTGGATGGAACGGTTCAACCCATCAAAGGTGCATTACCCATTGCGATACAGGCAAGGCGTGATGGATTTAAAGGATTGATCGTTCCGAAAGTAAATGCCAGAGAGGCAGCAATGGTGAATCAATTAAATGTGTATGGTGTAGAACATTTAAATGATGTAGTTGAATTTTTAAAAGAGGAAAATTATTTGCAACCATTAATTATTAATACTCGAGAAGAATTTTTTTCGAACCAATATGAATTTGAGTTTGATTTCAGTGATGTAAAAGGTCAGGAAAATATCAAACGCGCTTTGGAGATAGCCGCTGCAGGCGGACATAATGCCATATTAATTGGCCCGCCCGGTGCCGGAAAAACGATGCTGGCTAAGCGTTTACCAACGATATTACCTCCTTTGAGTTTGCATGAAGCATTAGAAACAACAAAGATTCACAGCGTTGCTGGCAAGTTACCTGAGAATGCATCATTGATTTCCAAGCGACCATTTCGTTCGCCGCATCATACTATTTCTGATGCAGGATTAATTGGTGGCGGAAGTATTCCGCAGCCCGGAGAAATTTCATTGGCACATAACGGTGTTTTGTTTTTGGATGAATTACCGGAATTTAAAAGAACGGTTTTGGAAGTGATGCGTCAACCGATGGAAGAAAGAAAAGTAACCATCAGCCGTGCAAAAGTGGCATTGGATTTTCCTGCAAATTTTATGTTGATCGCATCCATGAATCCTTGCCCCTGCGGTTTTTATAATCATCCCGAGAAAGAATGTACTTGTCCGCCGGGTGCAGTTCAAAAATCTTTAAATAAAATTTCGGGACCGTTGTTAGACAGAATCGATCTGCACGTAGAAGTAACCCCTGTTGCGTTAAGTGAATTAAGTAATAATAATGTCAAAGGAGAAAATTCTGAAAACATTCGTGAGCGTGTGATGAAAGCAAGAGAGATTCAAACCGAACGTTATCAAAACAGCGAAGGCATTTATGCTAATGCGCAGATCACCAGCAAACAACTGCGTGAAATATGTGTGATCGACACTGTTGGCGAAACTTTATTGAAGAAAGCAATGGAAAGATTGAATCTTTCTGCCCGTGCTTATGACCGCATCTTAAAAGTAAGCAGAACCATTGCTGATCTGTCTTTCAGCGAAAATATCAAACCCGAACATTTGGCTGAAGCCATACATTACAGAAGCTTAGACAGGGAAGGTTGGGCAGGATGATTCAATATCTTATTTGCCCATCCCTTTTTTATTTCGCATCTTTACATCTTCGTTCTTTCTTTTTCGGCATGCGATTGTCGTCATATTTATCTTTTATAAAATCTTTGCATGTACGTAGCTATCTGGAATAAATATTTACCCATCATCAGAATCTTATTAAAAAGAGCTGTAACTGCCGAGCAAGTGCTTGACCTGAACCGTATTGACTTTGAACGCGCCGGCAGCGGACGAAAAGCAGGCTATAAATTCACAATAGAATTTAACAAAGGCAGGGTAAGTAATATCATCAGCGGCATTCCTTTAGCTGCCGATCTGGCTCAGGTATTGATGGAAGACAGTGCTGCAAAAGCTATTTTACAAGCTAATAATTTCTCTATCGGATTAAACACAAAGTTTAAAGTGACCATTATCTGCACCGGCCCGGGCGAAGTGGCGATAGAAGAAAAAGGTGTTGAAGTGAGCGACACTCTGTAGAAGTACTTTGGCAATTTCTCCTGATAATGACTCATTGGTTCATCCCAAAAAAATAATTTTTCTTTCTTACAATATCCGTATTAGCCGTTCGTCTTTCATAATAATGAACGGAGCAGCTATCTTAGAGGTATCAATGGCGGACAATCAAAAACGCAATATCACCGCAGTAATTAATGATTACAGCAAGCGCTTGCTGGGCTTCATTCGCAAACGTGTGAAGAATAATGCCGATGCAGAAGATATTCTGCAGGATGTTTTCTATCAATTGGTCGGCAACACAGAACCCATTGAACAACTAACGGGCTGGTTGTTTACAGTTGCACGCAACAAGATCACAGATAAAAAACGTAAACATAAACCCGAACTATTGGATGATGTTTATGCTGATGAAGAGATGCTGAACTGGACCGAATTATTTTTTGACAGCAATAATAATCCGGAGACAGACTATCTGCGTTCATTGTTTTGGGAAGCGCTGAACAATGCATTGAATGAATTACCCGAAGAACAAAAAACTGTTTTTGTATTGAATGAACTGGAAGGCATTCCTTTCAAAGAGATCAGTGAACGAACAGGTGCATCTGTAAATACATTGTTGTCACGCAAACGTTATGCTGTACTGCATTTGAGAGAAAGATTGCAAACATTGCGTGACGAATTAATTAACTACTAAAAATTAAAAGATGAAAAGATTTTGGAAGAAAAACCCAATACTGTTTATTGGCATAGCTATCGGTATTATCATTTTAGCAATCGCAGCGATTGCAGCGTTGACATATATCTTGATGAGCTTATGGAATGGTATTCTGGTTTCTGTATTAACTGTAAAAGCCATTACCTTCTGGCAGGCATTAGGCATATTGGTGCTGAGTAAAATTTTATTCGGCGGATTTGGCAAAGGTTGCCGCTGTCATCGTCACCAAGGCGGATGGAACAACAAAATGATGGAAAAATGGGAAAAAATGAGTCCCGAAGAAAGAGAAGAATTCAAACAACGTTGGCGCAATAAATGCCGCACCTGGAAAGGGTTTGATGAAACTGCTGAAAAAAGTGTTGAATAAATTTTAATCATTGCTTATGGATATTTTAGTTTTTAAAACAAATGTGAAAGATATAAATCAGGTGCGTAAAATTTCACCGCATATCAGAAATATCAATGGCGTTTTAAAGTGGAATATCGATCTGCATGATTGTGATAAAGTGCTGCGTGTTGAAGCAGACGGATTATCTCCGCATTCAATCGAAGAAATTATACAACGTGCCGGCTATTTTTGCAAAGAGTTGGATTAAACAATACCCCGTTTTCGAAACGGGGTATTTCATTTAAAAACAGTCTTGTATTTTAACTGATAGTTGTATCTTGTTCAATCCAAAATAACAAGTATGAGAAAAATATTTTTATGGTTTATTTTTTCTGTTTGCATTGCTTCACAAACTGATGCACAAAAAACAATTGCTATCAAATGCGGGCAACTATTGGATACCAAGAGTGGGCAAATACTCAGCAATCAGATCATCTTAGTAAAAGACAACAAAATTGATGGCATAGTTTCAGCCAATGCATTCAACCAAAAAACAGATTCTTTCATTGATCTTTCCAATTATTTTGTTTTACCCGGATTGATTGACACACACACGCATGTTCTGTTGCAGGGTGATATTACCAGCGATGATTATGCAGTACAATTATTTAAAGAATCTATTCCTTACAGAACATTACGTGCTGTTAGAAGCGCAAAGATTTCTTTAGAAAACGGGTTCACTACTATTCGTGATCTTGAAACAGAAGGTGCAATGTATGCAGATGCAGATATAAAAAAAGCGATCAATAACGGTGTGATTCCCGGTCCGAGAATGTTTGTTGCAACAAGAGCCATCAATACTGTTGGTCATTATCCTATCAGCCCGAAAGAATTTAACTGGGAATTGGATCTGCCCAAAGGCATTCAGGAAATCAATGGTGCAGATGAAGCAAGGCGTGCTGTTCGTGAACAGATCGCACATGGTGCAGACTGGATAAAGATTTATGCCGACAGAGGTTATTATCAATTACCCGACGGCAGTTTCAGAAGCTTACCCAATTTTACTGCAGAAGAAATAAATGCAGTGGCTGATGAAACAATTAAGAGTAGAAAAAAATTAGCAGCACATGCGATGACAAGAGATGGAATTCTGGCAGCAATCAATGCAGGCGCTATCAGCATTGAACATGGTAGTGGTATGGATGACGAATGCATAAAACTGATGGTTCAAAAAAATGTGTACTGGTGCCCTACCATTTTTGTGAATGAATATGTGGCCGAAGGACGAGCAAAAGCAGGAAGCATCATCAACATGCAGTTTAAACAGGCCGCTCCTGCTTTATTTAAAAAAGCATTGACTGCCGGAGTTAAAATCGTGTACGGAACTGATATCGGAGGTTATGACTGGAACTTACCGCAGGCAAAAGATTTTGAATACATGGTGCAATGGGGAATGAATAATATAAAAGCTATACAAACAGCAACTATTGTGGCTGCACAATTATTGGATCAGGAAGGATTGATCGGTGAAATTAAATCCGGTGCTTTTGCTGATATCATTGCCGTAAAAGGTGATCCAACTAAAGACATCACATTATTACAACAAGTGCAATGGGTGATGAAAGACGGTATCGTTTATAAAACATCAAAATAAAATAACCAAATTCAAAAAAAATAACTGCCTGTTAATTAACATTGCCAGGCAACTTTAATTGATACAACAGCAACAAAAACACTATGAAAATATTACTGGGATATTTGAAACCGTATAAATGGATGATTGCATTGGCATTATTACTCGCTTCCATCAATCAGGTATTTTCCATGCTCGATCCGTATATCTTCGGAAAGATGATCGATAAATACGCCTATCATCCGCATCATGTGGATGCAGCAAAAACAATTGCCCGCAACCAGGGTGAATTTACTTTTGGTGTATTGGGGTTTTTAGGATTGATGATCGGCACAGCCATGATAAGCCGCATTGCCAAAGCATTTCAGGATTATTCAGTGAATGTGATCATACAAAAATTCGGCGCTTCTGTTTTTACAGACGGATTAAAACACAGCATGAAATTACCGTATCAGGATTTTGAAGATCAGCGCAGCGGTGAAACATTATCCATCCTCACAAAAGTTCGTGCCGATACAGAAAAATTCATCGGCTATTTTATTAATGTATTGTTCGGGATTTTGGTGGGTGTTGTTTTTGTTTCCGTTTATGCATTCAGTAAACACTGGAGCATCATGCCAACTTATATCATTGGTATTGCTTTATTATCATGGTTAACAAATGTATTGAGCAGAAAAATAAAAACCATCCAGAAAACAATCGTTAAAGAAACAACGATGTTGGCGGGAACAACAACTGAAAGTCTGCGAAATATCGAATTAGTAAAAAGTTTGGGGTTGACGAATCAGGAAATAAAACGATTAAATAATAATACGTATAAGATTCTCGGATTAGAATTACGCAAAGTAAAAAGCATACGTGCATTGAGTTTTGTGCAGGGAACATTTGTAAATCTGCTGCGCCAGATCATCATGTTTACTTTGATGTGGCTTATTTTCAGAGACATACTTACAACAGGGCAGCTCATTACTTTGCAGTTTTACAGTTTCTTCATTTTTGGTCCGCTGCAGGAAATAGGCAATATCATTTTAAGCTATCGCGAAGCTGAAGCATCTATCAATAATTTCCATAACCTGATGAACAGGGAAATTGATCATACGCCCGAACATCCCAAACATGTTGGCATTATTGAAGAACTAGAATTCAATCGCATTTCTTTTAAACATCAAACCGCACAATTCAAAGCATTGGATGATATTTCATTTGATGTGAAGAAAGGCGAAACCATTGCGTTTGTTGGACCAAGCGGTGCCGGCAAAAGCTCTTTGGTGAAATTATTGGTGGGATTATATCGTCCCCAGGAAGGAAAAATATTTTATAATACGATTGATGGAAATGAATTGAATTTTGATGAGATCCGCAACCAGATCGGTTTTGTAACTCAGGATACACAATTGTTTGCAGGCACCATCAAAGAAAATTTATTATTTGTAAAACCGGATGCAACGGAAGAAGATTTGCTCGAAGCATTGGATAAAGCAAGTTGCAATAAATTATTATCAAGAGCAGAAAATGGCATTGATACGATGATCGGCGAAGGGGGATTAAAATTAAGTGGTGGCGAAAAACAACGCATTTCAATTGCACGTGCATTGTTACGCAAACCGCATTTACTAATATTTGATGAAGCTACTTCTGCATTGGATTCTATTACTGAAGAAGAGATCACCAACACCATAAGAAGAATATCAGATGAAAAAGCACAGATAACAGTGATGATCGCACATCGGTTAAGCACCATCATGCATGCACATAAAATTTACGTGCTTGAAAAAGGTCAGATCGTTGAAACAGGCAGCCATGCTGAATTGGTTGCTGAGAAAGGATTGTATTATGCAATGTGGCGTCAGCAGATCGGTGAGAGAAAACAAATGGCAGCTGTGCTGAATTAATATTGATGAATGATGAGCTATCAGTGATAACTCATCATTCATCAATTATTTTATTTCTGCGATGCAGCCCAATCATCCATATATCTTTCAAAAACAATTAGCGGCATTGCTCCGCCAGATAAAATGGCATCATGAAAATTTTTGATGTTGAATTTTGTTCCCAAATTTTTTTGATACTTCGCTTTCAATTCTTTGATCTTTAATTCACCTGTTTTATATGCTAATGCCTGCGCAGGATTGGCCATATATCTTTCCACTTCTGAAACAGAAGGTTGCTCTGCCCTTCCGCCCTTTTCCATCATGTATTTGATGGCTTCTTCTCTCGTCAATTTTCCTGTATGCATTCCAACATCAACCACCAATCTTATGGATCTGAAAAGTTCTGATTGATAAGCTGCTAATTTTTGATACGGGTCTTTATATAAAGCTAACTCATCTCCCAAAGACTCAGCATATAATCCCCATCCTTCCGCGAAAGCGGAGTTGTTTGAAAATTTTCTGGCTTTAGGAAGATCCATATTCTCCTGTTGCAATGAAATTTGAAAATGATGACCCGGAATAGCTTCATGTGCAAACAGGCTTTCCATTCCAACACTGTTATATTTTGTTGCATCAACGATCGGAACATTGAAAAAACCAGGTCTTGTACCATCAGTTGTACCTGACTGATAATTTGCAGCTGAAGTTGAGGCCTTGAATTTATCGATCGCTCTTACTGCGAATTGTGTTTTAGGAACAATATTGAATAACCTTTTCAAATTAGGTTCAATTCTTGGCAATATCGATCTGAAACTATCCAACACCTGCTCATCCGTTTTAAATGGAAAGAATTTTTTTTCTGTCAGAGTATAATCATACAATTCTCTAACCGTTCCTTTAAATCCGATTTGTGTTTTTAATTTTTCAATTTCAATGGTTATCCTATCCACTTCTTTCAAACCTGTTTCATAGATTTCTTCCGGTTTTTTATTGGTGGTTGTAAAGTCTTTTATTAAATGCTGATAGATCTCGGCGCCGTGTGGCAATGCATTCAAACCCGCAGTGGACCTGGATTTAGGCAAATAAACATTTTTAAAATAATCGGCCAATTTTTTATATGCAGGAATAATAACATTATTCAGTGAGTTTAAATAAGCAGTGCGAATATTTGCTTTTTCATTCTCGGAAAAAGATGCCGGCATATTTCTAACCGGTCCGTAAAAAATATTTTTAGTTGTATCACTTAATGTTTGTGCTTCTAACTGAGGAATAACTTTTATCACCAAAGCTTTGGGAAGTACCATGCCTATTGCAATTCCTTTATTACAATTAGCGATGGCAGTATCTGCCCAATCCGAAAATGCATTCACTCTTTTTAACCAGTTATCATAATCCTTAACCGTTTTAAAAGGTTGGATATCCGCACCAGAACCAAGAGATGGTAAAACATTAGGTAAACTTCTGAACTGGTTAACAGGCATGTATTCTAAATGCAATTTTTCTTTTTCTAATGCGAGTTCAATTTGAAATTGGACAATATCATACGTTATTTTATCAAAAGGACTTAGTTCATTTCTTTTGAAGCTTGATAACAATTGCTGATATTTTGCATAATAATCATGCTGCTTTAAAAGATACGGAGCAGAAATATCATTCGGCAACAGATCATTGTACCTGTTATCTCCTCTCGATGTTGCATTCATCGGCTTTAAGATTAATCCTTCTTCATAATAATCATCCAGCATTTTATTGAACGATTCATTTTTTACTGGCTTCTGTGCAATAGCCGAAAAGACAATAGTGGCTGATAAAAAAAGACAAATCAGTTTTGAAAAAAATCGTATTGATCTCATGTATGTAGTTTAAAGTTTTAATGTATTATTCAACAATTCAATTAATCCCGGTCGAATTTATTTTTAATATACTCTAAAATAGATGGATCCTCCAACCCTTCAATATCGCTCAATTCCAGCTCAATGGCTTTGGTGCTGAGTTGTATCTCAAGCAAGGATAATAAAAGAGATGCCACAAAAGAAATAAGGCTTAATGCAAAGATCGCATGCGCCCATCCCATTGCTTCAATATAGATACAATACATGCAAGCAATGGACAATAAAAAAGTAAGCACACCAAATGCCTGCATATTTTTTATGAGTTTTAATCGGTAACGCAGATTTCTGATCTGGCCGTGAATGAGATGTTTTTGTTCCTGACTCCGGTATTTTTCATTCAAACTTCTTACTCTGTTTGACAATGCCAGAAAACGATTGGTATATGCCAGCATCACCAGGCTGATCGCAGGAAATAATAAAGCGGGTGTATTGATTGAGATATCCATGACACCAAATTATAAAAAAATAAAACTACTTGTCCATTTCTTTTAATAAGGCATCACTGAGCTGCATGAGATTATGTTGAAATTTTTCTTTGATGAGAAAATCAAAAATGCCGGCGGTTGTATATCTTCTGATAGACAATAATTTATTTTTTGAAAGTTTGATCACATCGTCTTTAGTGATAAAATAAGCTTCATCATAATTAATAGGCCCATATCTGCCATAAGAAATTTGCAACCCGATTGATTTTACTACAATTGTATCTTTATCTGTGATCAATAATGCAATATCATCTTTCAAAACGGTACCTGCAGTACTTGAATTACCTCCTCCATGAAGAACAATATTGATTGTTTCATTAATGGTATAATAAGAAATTTCATCTATCGCAGTATTAGAAAAAATATCGCCGGATATATTTACACTTTTTGTTACAATCCTTTTCTGATGCGTAAAAGAATCTGTTTGATCGCTTTTGATGAATTGTGAAAAAGAAATAAAAGGAATCAGCATGAAAAGCAAGATCATTGTTTTCATAATTGATATTTTATGATTTCTTCAAATTATAACTCAACGGAAAATCAAGTTTAAAAGAAATATTCCTGCCCATATTGTAAATGCCGTGTTCACGGGGATCGTCAGTGGCACTTGGGTTTTGATAGTTGCCATAAAAATATTTCAGCCTGCTTAAATGATCCCAATATGTAATATCGAAAATGTTATTGGCCATTAAATACACGCTACAAATTGTTTTGTTTTGTTTATTGACAAAACTTCCGCCGATACCGGCATCAAACAAAGTATAACCGGGCGTTCTGGTTTCGGTTCCAAATGCAGAATAGATCCTGTCCTGATTGGCATAATATTCCATCTGCAGTTTTACAAATACGTGTTTGATATTCAAAGACTTTGCATCAAAATCAAATCTTAATTCGGAAGTCCCATGCAATGGCGGAATAAATGGCAAATATTTTTCTGAGTCTGATACTGCTATTCCAACATTACCTTTATTTTGTGCATAAACTACTGATACACTGTTTTCAAAATGCATTCCTTTCAACGGATGCAGATCAACACTCAATTCCCCGCCGTATAAATTGGCACGTGATGCCTGAAATTTAAAAGTTTGCTGCACACCCGATCCGGCAATAACAGAATCTGTTCCATTAACGCCAATCAGCTTCTGGTTATAAATATAATTATTGATGAAATTATTGAACAGATTGAATTCGATCACTGCAAACTTAGACGAGAAAACAAAACCTATATCTTCCTGTAAACTGAATTCAGGTTTAAAATTATCGTTGCCTATTTGATAAAATCCCGTACCCGGATGCACACCATTCGCAGAGATTTCAGAAATATTCGGCGCCCTGAAACCTCTGGAAACATTGACTTTCACAGAAATCTTCTCAGAAAAATTGTAGGTAGCACCGGCGCTTCCTGACATGCCGGAAAAAGTATGACTATAATTATGAAAAGGATTATCTGCACCTACTGTATCTACACCATATACAGGTGTATCAAAACCGGAAACTGCATTTGGTTTCGTATATAACTGATCGTTATGAAACGAACGTACATCATACCTTACACCTCCAGCAATATCTAATTTGCCGAAAGTTTTTTTAGCAGTGGCGAATGGACCTATATCGAATTGATGATAAGAAGGGATTATGAACTCAGTACCGTTGGTTACAGTATTTTGCTGATACATTCCGTTTACGCCGAATGTGATGTTCCAATCATGTATATCATTTAAAGAATATTTTATATCGTAATTAAATGAATTCAATTGTAAATACAATCCCGGAACATTTTGATAAGGAATTTCAGGATGACTGAATTCTCTGCGCACACTTTTTTGAAGACCGAAGTTTACTAACAAACGGGAACCATCATTTAAAATAAAATTATTGGCTGAAAAAATTCTGTAATGCTGTACATGTTGATGGAGTGGTTCCATTTTATAACTGCTGAGATCGGCATCTGAAACAATTTGTCTAACAGTATCTGCTTCTGTGATTTGTCTGGTAAATTTCCAAGTGGCGCTATCTCTGCTGCCATCAGGAATTTCCTGAAGATCATCATACATAACAAAATCAAGATGAGAATAACCCCATTTGCGATGAATACCAACAGAAGCATTCCCGTCCGTTTCATCAAACGATGTTCCGAATACTCTTCCATCAATTTTATTTTGATAGTTAGTAGCCTGTTTATGAGAAATTCTCACTAACCATTCAACGCCATTTTTTGTTGAACTTAACATGCCTGATCCGCCAAACATTTTATTATTCGTTTGATAATCCGCAACAATATCACCAATCATTTTTCCTTCAGGTGCAGGTTGCGTAGGAATTAAATTAACAACACCAGCTAATGCATCAGAGCCGTAACTCAAGCTGGCAGGACCTTTTATTACTTCAACCCTGTTCACAGCGTATTGATCTACCTCGATTCCATGTTCATCGCCCCATTGTTGCCCTTCTTGCCGAATACCATCGTATAAAGTAAGAATGCGATTATATCCTAAACCACGAATGAATGGCTTTGAAACATTTGGACCGGTTGTAACTGCACGAACACCTGGAATTTTTGCAATGGCGTCAATGGCATTAGTATTTAAATTGGTGACTAAATAATCATGGCTGACTGAAACAATGGGAACGGGATTCCTTTTGATTTGTGTTGCTTTTGAAGTACCTGTTACCACCACTTCATTTATTTCGGCAGCACTTTCTTCCAAAACAAAATTTTCATGAACAGTTGCACCTTTGATAATAATATTTCGGGTGATACTTTTATACCCTTCAAATTTTATTTCGATCAGAAAAGTGCCTGAAGGGATATTTTTAAAAATATAATTACCTGTTGAATCTGCGATAACACCCAACTTCAGGTCAGAAATAAAAACAGTAGCGCCGGCTAAAGGCTGATTGGTTTTTTTATCTGTAACAGTTCCGGATAAAGATGATCGCTCAGGTTGTGTCTTATCAATTGTATTTGCCGAACTTATTTCAGGAAGAATACTGACAAATAAAAAAGCGACAATAGAAGAAAATATAAATACAAATTTTTTCATGATGATGGTTTAATCTGAAAATTTCATCTACTGTATCAGCAGATGAATGATTCAATACTCAACATGAAAATGGAGGCCCTCTTAAAAAAGTATGATTGATATATGAATAAACAAGTCGGTTTTCTTTTTCAATTGTTTGGCTGATAAATTCAGGATAAATATGAATATTAATATCTGAGAAAGAAAAAAGAAAAGATGATTCAACAACAAGATTATCCAATTGACAATTAATCCCGGAATTTGAAAAATGTTCGGATGATTTTTCAGAATAAAGCCTGGTGTTGAATGAGCGGTCAATATGATTTGCAAAAAGAGTATGCAAAAACCTTTTAGGGGTTACACTAAACAGAAAAATCAACAATAAGAATATTGCAGAAGCTTTTCTGAAGTTTAGGCTATGTTTATAAAAATGAAACATTGTTGCAATTATAAGAATATCTTCAGTAATAACCAACAAAAATTATTCCACGATTTCCTTATTGTTGATTCCTTATCAAATTTTAATAAGCAGCATTTACAATGGATTTATGTCCTATATTTAAGGGGTAAATTTTATCCCTCAATGACGGAACAAGCAATAATAGCGGGCTGTCTGCATAATGATCCTTCTTCACAGCGGGAATTATACAGCAGGTATAGTCCTAAGATGTTGTCAGTATGTTATCGTTTTGCGCAAAATCGTGAAGATGCTGAAGATATGCTGCAAGAAGGGTTCATCAAGATTTTTACGCAGATGCATACTTTTCAAAATAAGGGTGCATTTGAGGGTTGGATAAGAAGGATCATTGTTCATACCTGCATCAATTTTTTGAAGAAGTATAAAAAGTTCAATGAGAATATTGATTTGATATATGCTCAAAACCAACCTGCTAAAGAAGAGACTATTCCTTCCATCATGCAGGGGAAACAGGTGATTGAATGTATCAGATTATTACCGGTGGGTTATAAAACAGTACTGAATTTATATGCAATTGAAGGTTTCAGTCACAAAGAAATCGGAGAGATATTGGATATTGAAGAAAGTACCAGCCGAAGTCAATATACCAGAGCAAAAGCAATGCTTGAAACAATATTGACTAAAAAGAGAATCATCGATAAGCCAAAAGAAGATTTCAAATGGCTTGCGGTTTTGAATAAATAGACGATGTGAGACAATGGAAAACAATTTCAACAGAAACGACGAATTGGAACAATACCTCAAAGATGAGGCAGAGGGTCATAAAATGTATCCTTCTGAATATGTTTGGGAAAATATAAGAACGGAGATACACGGTAATCCTTCATGGCCGGCACTTACATTTATTGCTATAGCTATTATTTTAACATTAACCGTTTCTACTCTCTTCAATTATCCGCCAAAAACAATCATTACCAAAACAAATACGATCGTTCAGAAATTAGATAATGTTATAACCGACGCTTCTGCGGAAACAGAGAATATTACTAAGACTGAATCATTTGATCAGCAGATTAATCCAAATAATTACACGGCAGTTACATTGGCAGCCATTAATGATAAAAATACCATTGATGCTTACATTGCATCAACACAAGATTTGGTGAATCAAAAAAGAGTAGCGATTCCAACTGATATCATTGAACAAAGCAAATCTTCTGTTAACTATGTTTCGGCTGCAGTTTCAAAACCGATTTTGTTTTCTGATGGTGCTCTTTTCTATGATGATATGCAGACTGATAGCAATGAATCATCAACTGCAGAGAATACAAATGCTTCTGTACCTGCCAGAAAAAGTAAGTATGAAAATCTTTCACAAAAAAAGCTTACTGCCTCCTCTGATGAAAATGTCGCCGACAGTTATCTGAATGATTTTAGCTTTGAAGCAAAGAAGCCTGTAAGAAAACCTTCGGGTCTTGAATTTCAATTGTATGTAACTCCTTCCACGAGCTATCGCAAATTGGTAGAAGACAATTCCAGATTGAATTATACATCTCCTTCTGCATTATCAGTTTTACTAAACCCTACTGCAAATGTGAACAACAGCGTACATCATACACCTGCATTGGGTATTGAAATTGGAGCAGGAGTGCTATACAATCTTACACGGAATTTCAAAATAAAAACAGGTTTACAATTCAATATCCGTCAATACAATATCGATGCCACACAAACTTACGGTATGGCAACTATTGCATTTGTTCAGAACAATCACTTAGATTCAGTTAGCCTGTTTTCTATGTTCGGCAATAGTGGTGCTAACGGATATTACAGTACTACAATTGATAATAAGTTGTATCAAATATCTATTCCCATCGGATTTCAATGGGATTTCCTTCAGGGTAAAAAATTGGGCTTAAGTGCAAGTGCTTCCATTCAACCAACATTTACACTGAATAAGAATGTTTATATGATCTCTACCGATTATAAATATTATGCAAATGGCGCTCCTTTCTTCCGTAAATGGAATTTCAATTCCAGTATCGACCTGAATGTGACTTATAAAACAGGAAATGTAAAATGGTATGTGGGTCCACAGATCCGATATCAGCATTTACCAACTTATAATGATGTATATCCTATCAAAGAATACCGCTTGGATTATGGGATCAAGGTCGGCATCACTACTCCGATTTTCAAATAATTTTATTGTCATTATTTTTTATTGCATGATTATGTCTGTTTAAGAATATTTTTACAGCATGTTCAAATACTTTGTTCAGCTAATTTTTATTTCATTTCTTTTTCTGCAATGCAGAGAGAAAAACAAGCCTTCGGCAGTAACCGTAGCTATCACTGATACAAGTGCGTTCTTTCCGGTAAACAATTTTATTAAAGAAGATATAAAAGACGTACAGCAAAATCCTTATCACCTTTATAAAATCATCCATCATCCATCAGGGTCGAGAGATTCATCAACAATTTCTGTTGATGAATTTGTACGCTTAGCAGGGGATTTTATTTCAAAAGATATTACTGCTTCATTAAAACCTTTATTTCGTGAATCTGTTTATCATGACCTAACTACAAAAAGTATAACTATTGATTATACAGCAATTGATTCTCAATCGGACATACAAAATGTTACTGTGTTATTAGACGATAAGACGAATAAATTAAAAAGAGTTTTTATACGGAGTTCTTATACAAAAGGTGATTCATTATTTATGGAACAGCACAACTGGAAAGCAGGAAAAAGTTTCCGAATAATCACATCGGTACGTATAAAAAACAGTGCGGCATCAGAAACTGAAACTACTGTTATCTGGAATGATAAACCTTTTGACTAAAAATGACTGCAGCACAATTTCAACATATCGCAACAAGTATTCCGCATCAACCGGGTATTTATAAATACTTTGATAAAAACAAAGAACTGATTTATGTTGGAAAAGCGAAAGACCTCCGCAAACGTGTAAGTTCTTATTTCACCAAGACCTTTACAAGTTATAAAACACATGAGTTGGTAGAACGCATTTATCAACTTGAATTCACAATTGTAGATTCAGAACAGGATGCATTTTTATTGGAGAATGCACTTATCAAACAATTTCAGCCCAAATACAATATTAATTTAAAGGATGATAAAACATATCCATTCATTGTTATAAAAAAAGAACCTTTTCCAAGAATATTCTTAACCAGGAAAAAGATACATGATGGGTCAGAATATTTAGGACCATTTACTTCCGCAGGAAGAGTTAGAGAATTAATCAGTTTTATCAAACAGTTTATACCACTTAGGAATTGCAAATTGAACCTTTCTGATACAAACATTCAGAAAAAGAAATTCAAGGTTTGCCTCGAATATCATTTGGGTAATTGCAAGGGTCCTTGTGAAGCCTTGCAAACTGCTCAGGATTATGCAGAAGGTATTCAGCAAATTCGTGAAATACTAAAGGGTAATTTAAGCAGTGTGATTGAATATTTTAAAAAAGAAATGCGTGAACAGGCTGCCGCTCTCGCCTTTGAAAAAGCAGAATTAATCAAAAAGAAAATAGAACATCTTGAGAATTACAGAGCCAAATCAGTCATAGTCAGTGATCGACTTAACAATGTGGATGTATTTTCCATTTTAAAAGAAGGCAATATCGCGTATGTAAATTACTTAATGGTGCAGAACGGAACAATCGTACAAACACATACTGTTGCATTGGAAACCAAGCTCGAAGAAACCGATGCCGATGTGCTTAGTTTTGCTATTATTAATCTCAGAGAAACATTCAACAGTTTGTCGACTGAAATCATCGTTCCGTTACTGATCGAATATCCAGATACTGCGATTACCATCACGATTCCAAAAGCAGGCGACAAAAAAAAATTACTTGACCTTTCTTCGAAGAATGTAAATTATTACAAAGACGAAATCAGGAAGAAAAAAATATTGCATCTGGAAGAGAAAACAGATCATGAAAAAAAGAATGTCCTGTATCAATT
>CAIVCF010000152.1 GCA_903904335.1 uncultured Chitinophagaceae bacterium
ATGCTCTGGTTGTGTATTACATCTATTTTTATCAGAAAATTAAAAGTTTAAACAAGTTCATTCTAAACTTTCTGTAGAAGAGGCCTTTATATACAATAGTTGAGATTTTATATAGAGATTCATTGCTTCTTTCTATTCAAGTTAAGAAATGAATAAAGGATGTGCATATAAAAAAACCGATTCATTTGAATCGGTTTTTTTATATCCTTAAACTAATTGAATTAATAACGATACAATTCAGGTTTGAACGGGCCGTTCTTAGGTATACCTAAATATTCAGCCTGCGCATCAGTCAACACATCTAATTCAACCCCAATTTTTGCAAGGTGTAAACGTGCAACTTTCTCATCCAATACTTTTGGCAACACATATACTTTGTTTTCGTAAGCAGCGTGGTTGGTCCACAATTCAATCTGCGCCAATGTTTGGTTAGAGAATGAATTACTCATTACAAAACTTGGATGTCCTGTTGCACAACCTAAGTTTACCAAACGGCCTTCAGCTAAGATGATCACATCTTTGCCTTCGATATTATAAATATCAACCTGTGGTTTGATGGTATCTTTTGTATGACCGTAATTCTTATTTAACCAAGCGATATCAATTTCAATATCGAAGTGACCGATATTACAAACGATGGCTTTGTCTTTCATGGCACGGAAATGCGGTTCTGTGATCAAATCACGACAACCTGATGCAGTAACAATGATATCAGCTTCTGCAACAGCTTTGATCATTGGTTTTACTTCAAATCCGTCCATAGCAGCTTGTAAAGCGCAAATAGGATCGATCTCAGTAACGATCACTCTGCAACCTGCACCTTTCAATGAAGCAGCTGAACCTTTTCCAACATCACCATAAGAACCCACAACAGCAACTTTACCGGCCATCATTACATCAGTGGCACGACGGATCGCATCAACCAGAGATTCTTTACAACCGTATTTATTATCGAACTTAGATTTAGTAACTGAATCATTCACGTTAATGGCTGGAATAGGCAAAGTTCCTTTCTGCATTCTTTCGTATAAACGGTGAACACCTGTTGTGGTTTCTTCAGATAAACCGCGAATTCCTTTTACAAATTCAGGATATTTATCAAATACCATATTGGTCAAATCACCACCATCATCCAAGATCATATTCAAAGGACGATCAGCTGCACCAAAGAACAAAGTTTGTTCGATACACCAATCTGCTTCTTCCTGTGATTGTCCTTTCCATGCAAATACACCGATACCTGCAGCCGCAATAGCAGCAGCAGCCTGATCTTGTGTAGAGAAGATATTACAAGAACTCCATTTTACTTCAGCACCTAATGCAACTAATGTTTCAATTAAAACAGCAGTTTGAATGGTCATGTGTAAACAGCCCGCAATTCTTGCACCTTTCAAAGGTTGAGTTGCAGCATATTCGGCACGGATGCTCATTAAGCCGGGCATTTCAGCTTCGGCCAAACGAATTTCTTTACGACCCCATGCAGCTAAGCTGATGTCGGCTACTTTGTAAGGGAGTTTAAAATCAATGGAATTTGTAAGTGTTGACATATTTGTGTTTTTATGAAGTGCAAAGATAAAAAACAGAATAAACAAACAGTAAACTAATTTAATTTGGAACAGAATGATACTATTGGCTATTTTTAAAGAACAAATAAGCATTAACCTATGGCAAAAGCAGGAAAAACAGAACAATCCACTAAAGAACATTTATTGATGGATGAGATTGACTTCTCTATTTTGAAATTATTACAGCAAAATGCAAGGGCAACGGTGAAAGAAATTGCTGATAAAGTACATTTAAGTACAACGCCGGTTCATGAAAGGATCAAGTGGATGGAAAAGGCAGGAGTGATCAAACAATACGCAACATTGGTGGATCATTCAAAAGTGAAGAAGGGATTAATGGTGATCTGTTATGTTTCACTGAAGCAACATAATAAGAACGCAGGATCAAAATTCATTAAAAGTATTTTGGAAATGAATGAAGTGATCGAGTGTTATAATATTTCCGGTGAATTTGATTTTATGTTGAAAGTGGTTGCAGAAAGCATGGATGCCTATTATGATTTTCATGTGAACAAATTAAGTCAGGCAGAAAATATAGGTCATGTGCAAAGTGTGTTTGTGATGGGAATCATTAAGCAGACACATGTATTGGTTTATTAAGATTTGAAATTTGAGATTTTTAATTTATGATTAGTGTGAAGCAATTTCAAATCACAAGGATCAATTATAAATCCTTTTCCATCACATAATCATGCATATAGAAATTATGGCCGAGATCAATATCGTCTTCTTTGATGATCACAAAGCCCATCTTTTCATAAAACAATAATGCTTTGTTATGCCTGTTCACATTGAGTTGTAATTTTTTTGCGCCGAGTGCCTTTAAACGATCAATCACTTCCATCAGTAAAACTTTACCTGAACCTTTTTGTTGAATGGTGGGCAATACATAAAGCTTTTGTAATTTGTATGTTTTATCTGCAATGAAATTGTATGCAGCAAACCCAATCGCTTCGTTATTGTATTCTGCAATTAAAAATGTATGACCTTTGTTCATTTGTTCTTTCAATGAATTTTCATTGTAGAACAGGTCAAGCATATAATCCAATTGTTCCTGCGACAGAATAGCGCTGTATGCAACCGGCCAGGTACTGAAAGCAATATATTGGATAGAGAAAATATCTTCAATTGTTGCAGGTCGTATAGAAATATCGGAATCCATTATTTTTTCTTCTTTGAGAAATATTTTTTGTTCAACCAGTGTGCAAGGTATGCACTTCCTGCTCCAACAAATACGCCTGCAATAACATCGGTAGGATAATGTTGTCCCAAATACATCCTGGAGTATGCTACGCTTGTTGCCCAAGCATAAGCAGGCACGGCGATATACCATTTTTTTGTGGTGAGCATAAGAGAAGTAGCTGTTGAAAATGCTAAAGAGGTATGTGCTGATGGAAATGATTTACCTGATTCATAAGAATCAGGATGAATATCATTCGGGTAAGTTTCGTAAGGTCGTGGTCTGTTGTTGATGATCTTTAAACTTTCTGTTACTGCCGCTGTAATGATCAACCCCCCTGCAGTTTCATAAGCATTCATTTCCAATTTGTGATTATCAGTAATTAGCGCAACGGCTGCCATACCCAATGGCACAGCTACTGCTAATGGTTCTGCAGTGGACGATATCGTTCTCCAAGTATTATTGGTGGGATATTGAGGATTTATTTTTTTTAAAGTATTGATATCCCAGTTCTGTGCATGTATTGTTTGAAAAGCAATACAACTCAACAGGAGCACAATGATCAGTTTCATATTTTTTAATACTATCATCTTACAAATTAGCTAATGATTCTTCAATGGTTTTTATTCTTGCTTCTGCATCGGTCTGTTTTTTTTGTTCCAATGCGATCACTTCGGGCTTTGCATTTTGAACAAAACGTTCGTTGCTTAATTTTTTAATAACAGATTGAAGAAAACTTTTTTGATGTTCGAGGTCTTTTAATAGATCTGTTTTTAATGAAACCGAATCTAATTGTTTTTCCGATTCAATATAAAACTTATCTTTTTCAACGGCAACGACAATTGTGTTTGCTACAGATTCTGAAACAATAGTGATTTGTTTCGCATTGATTTGTTTCGCTAAAATAGATTGTATGCTTTGATACATTTTATTTTCTGCTGTTTGCAGATGAAGTGTGATTTGATCCTTCGGCTTAATCTGATTTTTATTTCTCGCATCACGGATAGCAGTGATCACTTCTTTCAATAGATTTCCCTGTGCCAAAATTGTTGACTGTGGACTATTGACCCTTGATTGTTGTTTCACACAGAGATCATCATCCTGTTCTTTCAATAAATGATAGATCTCTTCTGTAACGAATGGTATGAAAGGATGTAACAATTGAAGTAATTCATTAAAATATTCCACTGTTTTATTGTAAACAGAAGCATCTATGGGTTGCTCAAATCCGGGTTTTATCCACTCCAAATACCAACTGCAGAAATCATCCCATACTAAAGAATAAATAACTTTTAATGCTTCACTTAAACGGAATTGTTTCATTAATCCATTCACTTCAATTTTTACTTCATTCAATCTATTCTCAAACCAAGTCACAGCAAAATCGTTAGTCGTGAATCGTGAATCGCCAGTATGTTGTTGTGACTCGCGATTATCAATTACCGATTGACGGCTTTCCCATAATTTCACCAACTTCAAGGCATTCCATAATTTATTATTGAAGTTTCTTCCTTGTTCCAAACTGCTTTCATCAAACATCAGATCATTTCCTGCAGGAGAGGAGAACATGATGCCGAAACGCACTGCGTCTGCTCCGTATTTATCGATCAACTCTAATAAGTCAGGTGAGTTGCCTAATTGCTTGCTCATCTTTCTGCCCAACTTATCACGAACCATTCCCGTGAAGTACACATCTTTAAATGGCAATTGATGTTTGTATTCATATCCTGCCATGATCATCCGCGCTACCCAGAAAAAAATGATATCCTGACCGGTAACCAATGTTGTGGTTGGATAATAGTATTCAACATCATTATTTCCCGGATTACTGATGCCCTTGAAAACTTCCATCGGCCAAAGCCAAGATGAGAACCAGGTATCTAAGCAATCTTCGTCTTGTTTCAAAGGACTGTGGACTGTAGACGGTTGACCGTATTTGACTTGATATAATTTCTCTGCTTCTTCTTTATTTGATGCAACAACATAATTTCCATCCTCATCATACCATGCAGGAATTTGTTGTCCCCACCAAAGCTGACGGGAGATACACCAATCCTTAATATTATTCAACCAATGACTGTAAGTGTTCTTTGTTTTTTCGGGATGAAATTTAATTTCATCATTCATCACAGCAGATAAGGTTTCAGGATTTCTGTTCAGGAATTCTTTCATGTTCATGAACCATTGCAAACTCAATCGACTTTCAATCACAGCACCTGTTCTTTCGCTGGTTCCAACCTGTCCTTTGTAATCTTCTATTTTTTCGATCTGACCTAGTGCATGAATATCTTCAACTATTTTCTTTCGCAAGGCAAATCTGTCAACACCATTATAAGAAAGAACCAAAGGAGATGGATGATCGTCAATTAATTCTTCAGCAGTAAATTTTCCTTCAGCATCCAATGTATTCAATGCTTTCAGATTATGTTTCTTGCCTAATTCGTTATCGTTTTTATCATGTGCAGGCGTGATCTTCAACGCACCAGTTCCAAATTCCGCATCTACATATTCATCAGCAATAATGGGAATTTTTCTATTGATGATGGGAACGATCACTTCTTTGCCGATCCATTTTTTATAACGTAGATCGTTTGGATGAACACAAATAGCAACATCTCCCAAGATCGTTTCCGGTCTGGTGGTAGCAACCATCATGAATTTGCTGCTGTCATCAACAAAGGGATATTTTACAAAATATAATTTGCTGTCGATATCTTTAAAAATAACTTCTTCGTCACTTAGTGCAGTTTTACCAACAGGATCCCAGTTCACCATTCTTAATCCGCGATAAATGATTCCTTTGTTGTAGAGATCAATAAACACTTTGATCACACTCTTATAATAATCCTCATCCATAGTGAATGATGTCCTGTTCCAATCCAAACTGCAACCCAATTTTTTCAATTGCTGTAAAATGATACCACCGTATTTCTCTTTCCATTCCCATGCATATTTCAAAAATTCCTCTCTGCTTAATGATGACTTTGCAATTCCTCTTTCACGCAGCATCGCTACAACCTTTGCTTCTGTTGCAATAGATGCATGGTCTGTTCCCGGAACCCAGCATGCATTTTTGCCTTGCATTCTTGCCCTGCGGATCAAAATATCTTGAATAGTATTATTAAGGCAGTGCCCCATGTGTAATACTCCGGTAACATTAGGCGGGGGAATTACAATTGTATAAGGTTCGCGTTCATCAGGTGTGCTGTTGAAATAACCTTTTGCCAACCAGTGTTCATACCACCTGGTTTCTATTTCATTGGGTATATAATTCTTGCTTAGTTCCATACTGATGCGTCAATAAATGAAAGTTTGCAAAAGTAAGGAAATGATAGCCCTTTAGAGCAACAGGGAATTCTCAATACAATAAAATGTACAGGTAAGCTGCCAATTAGAAGTGCAGACTTCTTCAGTCCACCTTAAAAGGAGGAAGAAAAAATGAAATATGAATCAGTAATTATAATTTACCGGTCCATTGCAAGTAAGATACCAGAACAATCAATCCGAAAAGAACAACAACAATCAATTTTGCTCCGAGTCGATTTTCATGGTCGTTGAGTTGAGTTTTTTCCATACAAACATTTTACAGATAAACAATTAAGTTTTGCCTGGCTTTGGTAGGATGATGGAAGCAATTTTAATAACAGTAATAATGGCTAAGGGTATATATCCAGACTGTAAAATTTCCTTGAGTGGCCACAAGTTACAAACGATTTGTTGGAAATGCAAGATGATTTTTATCATTTTTTAATAATTGGAAAGACTGAATTAACTTGTTGCCCTAATGTTCGCGATCGTTGATATAGAAACTACAGGTGGTCATGCTTCCGCCAATGGGATAACAGAGATTGCCATTGTTTTGCATAACGGGCATGAAATTGAAGGGAAATACGAAACCCTGATAAATCCTCAGATCCCCATTCAGAAATATGTACAATCACTTACAGGGATCACTGATGAAATGGTCTCAAAAGCACCTTTATTCTCTGTTGTGGCTCCACAAATTCATAACCTTTTAAAGGATCGGGTATTTGTGGCCCACAATGTAAACTTTGATTATTCTTTTGTAAAACATCAACTGAATCAGGAAGGATTTGATCTGGATATTGCGAAACTCTGCACCATTCGTCTGGCGAGGAAGGTTTTTCCGGGTCTTCCGAAATATGGATTGGGTTCTATTTGCAGAGAATTCAATATCGGTAATGCCGACCGTCACCGGGCCATGGGTGATGCGTTGGCGACTTCACAATTATTTGAATTATTGGTTCAGCACGATAAAAGTGGTGAACTGAATAAGATGATGAAGCGAAGAACGGTGGAACAATACATCCCGCCGAATGTGCATGAAGAAAAAATAAAGAACCTTCCTTATTCACCAGGTGTTTATTATTTTTTGAATAAAAAAGAGAAAGTGATTTACGTCGGCAAGGCAAAGAATTTAAAGAAAAGAGTGACCAGCCATTTTTCGAATAACAAACCTTCCAAACAGAAACAGGAATTTTTACGAGAGATTTACGACATCAAATACGAAATATGCGGCAGCGAATTGATGGCTGCCTTATTTGAAACTATTGAAATAAAAAGATTATGGCCTGTTTATAATAAAAGTCAGAAACACTTTGAACGGTCCTACGGTATTTTTTTATTTGAAGATGCCAGAGGTTATCTGCGTTTGGGCATTGACAATAAAAAGAAATATTTAAAACCATTGGCATCTTTTCATATCATGGCAGATGCACACCGAAGTCTTTGGAAATTGGTGAATGAATTTGAATTGCATCCGGCACTGTGTTATTTAGATAAATCTGAGAAAAGTTTAAAAGATCTTCCCGATGCAAACGAATACAATCAACGTTTACAGCAAGCCGTTGAAAGTATCAAAGCAGAACAAAGAACTTATTTAATCAAGGACGGCAACAGCAATTATATTTTAGTGGAAGAAGGAAAATTCTACGGTATGGGAACTGTTGAAGAAGATATTAATGCCAATGACCTGGAACAATTAAAAGCATTGTTGAAACCTTATCCTGAAAATGAAGTGCTACGTGCCATGCTGCGCAGTTATGCAGAACGTTATCCGAAACAAGTGATTGAATTAGGATAGAGTTTGTCAACAAATAATCTTTGCACATTTAATTTAAAAAATTTTTCCTTTTCATTTCTGCATCTATATTCGCCGCCCCTAAATCAAGAGATGATATGTCAGAATTTTCAGCAACGATCGCATCCGCATTGAACATTAAGGCCGCACAGGTGGAAGCCGTATTGAATTTATTGGATGAAGCAGCCACCATTCCTTTCATTGCACGATACAGAAAAGATAAAACAGGCGGACTGGATGAAGTGCAGATACAGCAGATCCAGGATCAATCAAAATTGTTGAAAGAATTTAGCGAACGGAAAACTTTCATTGAAAAAACGATCACAGAACAAGGCAAGATTACGGATGCTTTGCAATTAGCAATAAACAAGGCAACCACACTTGCAGAACTCGAAGATATTTATCTGCCCTATAAAACCAAAAGAAAGACAAAAGCGCAAACAGCAAAAGAAAATGGCTTGGAACCATTGTCGGCATTGCTTTTGGAACAGAAGGATATTGACATCTTAGTTGAAGCCAATGCTTTTATCAATGAAAAGATTAAATCTCCTGATGAAGCTTTGCAGGGTGCCAGAGATATTATTGCAGAGTTGATAAATGAAGATGCAATCGTTCGTGCCAAGCTTCGAAAATTATTTGAAGACACAGCAAGTTTACAAAGCAAAGTACTGACGGATAAAGAAACAGAAGCTATTAAATACAAGGATTATTTTGATTTCAGTGAAGCGATATATAAGATCCCGTCACACAGAATTTTAGCTGTGCTGCGCGGATTCTTAGAAGGATTTTTAAGAATGAGCATTGCACCATTGGAGGAAGATGCATTGGCTTTAATTGAAAAACAATATATCACTGCAAGTTTGAACAGTTCAGTTGAGCAAGTGAAAAAAGCGATCAAAGATGCTTACAAAAGATTATTGCAACCAAGCCTGGAAACAGAATTCAGGACTGCATTAAAAACAAAAGCGGATGAAGAAGCCATCAACGTGTTTGCAGAAAATCTGAAACAATTATTGTTAAGTTCTCCATTGGGAAGTAAAAGAATTTTGGCACTCGATCCCGGTTATAGAACCGGTTGTAAAGTTGTTTGTCTGAATGAAAAAGGCGACCTGCAAACAAATGATGTGATCTACATTCATGAAGCGAATAAGAAATACGATGCTGAATATAAAATAAAAGAGCTCGTTGCAAAATATGATATCGAAGTATTTGCCATTGGAGATGGAACGGCGGGAAGAGAAACAGAACAATTCATCAAACAAATGCAATTAGGCAAACCCATTTTTTTAGTGAATGAGGATGGCGCATCAGTTTATTCAGCATCAGAAATTGCAAGAGAAGAATTTCCTGAATACGATGTTACCGTTCGTGGTTCGGTTAGTATTGGCAGAAGATTAATGGATCCATTAGCTGAGTTGGTGAAGATAGATCCAAAAAGTATTGGCGTTGGACAATATCAGCACGATGTAAATCAATTTCGATTAAAAGAAAGATTAGATCAAACGGTGGTGAGTTGTGTCAATCAGGTAGGTGTTAATTTGAATACGGCATCTAAACATTTACTGAGTTATGTGAGCGGCATTGGCGCAACATTGGCGGAAAATATTATCAAACACAGAAATGACATCGGAAAATTTACTGATCGCAGTCAACTATTAAAAGTGCCGAGGCTTGGTGGCAAAGCATTTGAGCAATGTGCAGGTTTTTTACGGATCAAAGAAGCGAATAATCCTTTGGATGCAAGTGCTGTACATCCTGAAGCGTATAAGATTGTTGAAAAGATCGCAAAAGATTTGAACACAGAAATAAGATCATTGATCGGAAATGAAAATTTATTGAAACAAATTGAGCCCAAAAAATATATCACTGAAGAAATAGGGGAGTTGACCATCAAAGATATTTTGAATGAATTGAAAAAGCCGGGATTGGATCCGCGAAGCGAATTGGAACAATTCGAATATGCGAATATCTTTTCAATGGAAGATGTAAAAGTAGGGATGGTGGTGCCCGGTGTTGTTACGAACATTACACGCTTTGGTGCATTCGTTGATATTGGTGTAAAACAGGATGGATTGGTGCATGTAAGTGAGATCGCACATCAATATATAACCGATCCAAGCGAAGTATTAAAATTGAATGATAAAGTACAGGTAAAAGTTTTGGAAGTGGATACTGCAAGAAAAAGAATTGCATTATCCATCAAACAAACACTGGAAGCTCCAAGCAGAAGTAAGAAAGCAGAAGTTAGAAGTACGAAACCCTCACCACAAAAGGATTTAAGCGAATTGAATTTGAATGATGCATTAAGTGCGTTGAAGAATAAGTTTAAGAGTTGATTTTGTTTTGCCACAGAGGCACAGAAAAACACGGAATTAATTTCTGTGTCACGCTGCGCTTCTGTGGCAATAAATAGTTTTGTGGTTTATTCTTTCCAAAATCCGAAGGATTTTACGCTACGTTCTTAAATAAATTTTTCAAAAAAAAGCAGTACACATACAAATATGACAAACTCTTTGCGGCTCAGCGCCTCTGTGGTAAAACTATTTATTATAAAATCTCCAGCTCGCTGAATAATCTCTTTTTAGTTTTTGATTGGTGAGAATAGCTCTCACTAATTCAACCGGCATACAATTTTCTTTCAGAATGGCATCATGAAATTGTTTGTAGCTCATCTTCTTTGTATCAACCAATTCTTTTTTCAATGCATAAAATTGCAAAGCGCCTGTCATATATGCCAATTGATACAATGGCCCATAGCCACCGGTAAAAGATCTTCTCACTTCGCCTTCTGCATTGGCTCTTTCATGACCAACTCTGTCAACCAAAAAATCAATGCATTGCTGCGGCGTCCAATTACCTAATTGATAATTCAGCGAAAAAATAATCCTTGCACAACGGTGCATACGCCAGAATAACATGCCGATGCGGTCTTCAGCGTTACGTGGAAAGTTCATATCCCACAAAATAAATTCCCAATATAAACTCCATCCTTCGATCCAGAAAGGCGTAAAATAATTCCGGTAAGGTTTATAACGTTCATTCATAAAAAATTCAAGGCAATGTCCGGCTATCAATTCATGATGCACGGTTGCTCTGGAAAAATGCGGATTATTGCCACGCATGCTCATCAGCTTGGCATCATCATCCATTGTATTGGTTGGATATGCGATCAATAATTGTTCACCACCCAAGAAGAATGGACTTACTAATTGTTGTCTTGGCGACATCATCGTCATTCTCCATGTTTCTTCTGCCAATGGCGGAATAGTGATGAGATCACGTTTCTTGATAAAATCTACGGATTGATTATACAGGTCCATGATCATTTCGGGTTGATGGCCTTCGGGAACATAACTCTGTTTTACTTTTTCCAAAGCAGCTTTCCAGTTATCACCAAAACCCAAATCCCTTGAGGCTTTCAGCATTTCAGCATCGCACCAGGCAAATTCTTTGTTGGCAATGTCAACCAATTCTTCGGGTGAATACGGAATGAATTCATATTGCAGTTGACGCAATAATTCTTCTCTGCCGATAGGATGTCCCACAATACCGCTGGCATCTTCCTTTTGTGAACTTGCTTTATTGGCTTTGCTTTTTAATAAGGAAGCATAAGCTGTTAATGCACTGTCTGTTTGCAAATAAGGCTTTTGCATCCACCATGTAAATTGCGGGTCATAACCGTAATAAAAATCATAGACAGATTTTAATGCAGCCTGCAAACCCTTCACCGTATTCTCAGCACGTTTTGAAAGATCATCTTCGATCAAAGGCTCCTGTGCAACTGATTTTGAAAGTGATTGTATTTGTTTATTGATGGAATACAATTGATGTGAAATAGATTCGCTTTTTAAAAATGCTCCACGGCGACGCAATTTTTCCCATTGATAAATGGAATCAGCAAACGGAATATATTTTGCAATTTGAGAAAATTCTTTTTCTTCTTTATCCAATAAATGCAGTTCGGTTTTTAATGTGCGTTGGAATAAAATATAATCGACCTGAGAACTGGTCTTCATCTTATCAAAATCCAATTTCTCTAATTCCTGCAAGTATTCCTGATTGAGTTTCTTGAACCGTTCTCTTCTTTCCGGGGAATTGGCAATGGTATAAAAACGGGTCAATCCTCCTTTATCGGCTTCATAATTCACCAATATGGGTTGAACTTCATTGGTTTGATAATAGGTATCAAATGCTTTCTGGGAAAGTGTTTGAAAGGAAACAAACAATAGTAAACTAAACAATAAGATTCTCATAGCAGTAGTTTGTGCTATGAAAATAAGTATTTGTTTGCAAGGAATCAATATTCAGGGTTAACACCAACGTAATTCCACGGCGTAATTGCTTTCAATTCTTTTTTTATGGCGTTACTGACTTTTAAAGAAGAGATGAATTTATGAATGGATTGTTTGGTTATTTTATCCTTGCCTCTGGTCAGATTTTTCAACGCTTCATAAGGATTGGGATAATTCTCTCTGCGCAAAATTGTTTGAATGGCTTCCGCAACAACCGCCCAATTATTTTCCAGATCTTCTTTCAATTTAGCTTCATTCAATACCAATTTATCCAAACCTTTAATCAAAGATTTTATGGCTAATAAAGTATGTGCAACAGGAACGCCGATATTCCTTAATACAGTACTGTCAGTCAGATCACGTTGCAAACGCGAAACTGGTAATTTTGCTGAAAGGTGCTCCAACAAAGCATTTGCCATGCCAAGATTACCTTCGGCATTTTCAAAATCAATTGGATTTACTTTGTGCGGCATGGCAGAAGATCCCACTTCACCTTTCTTAGTTTTTTGTTTGAAATAATCCATGCTGATATAAGTCCACACATCTCTGCACAGATCAATTAAAATAGTATTGATGCGTTTGATATTATCGAATTGTGCAGCAAGATTATCATAATGTTCAATTTGTGTGGTGAACTGCATACGTTGCAATCCTAAAACATTCTCAACAAATTCATTACCTAATTTAACCCAGTCCTTTTTCGGAAATGCAACATGATGTGCATTGAAATTTCCGGTGGCACCGCCAAATTTTGCAGCATACGGAATTTTTGAAAATAAATTTATTTGTCCGTCAATTCTTTCAGCATAAACCATGAACTCTTTTCCAAGTATTGTTGGAGATGCAGGCTGTCCGTGTGTTCTGGCCAATAAAGGAATTTTTTTCCATTCTTTTGCTAAAGCAAATAAATGATTGTGCAGATTAACGATAGACGGTAAATATTCCTGTTCCATACTGTGTTTCCAACTTAACGGAATAGAAGTATTATTAATATCCTGCGATGTTAAACCAAAATGCACCCATTCTTTTACAACGCCTAATCCAACTTTATCCAATTGTTCTTTGATAAAATATTCGACCGCTTTTACATCGTGATTGGTCGTGGCTTCAATTTGTTTGATCTGTTGTGCATCGCTTAAATGAAAATCATCTGCAATTCTTTTTATCTGTAGTTTTTGTTTAGGCGTTAATTTGAAAAATTTCTTATCAGATAAAAACAAAAAATATTCTATCTCCACCAACACACGATATTTGATCAAAGCATATTCGGAAAAATATTCGTCGAGATGGGATAGTTGTTTGCGGTAACGTCCATCAATCGGGGAAATAGCGGTTAAGTGATTCAGCTCCATGAAAAAGTCTTTTCTTTGCACACAAAAGTAATTGAATTGGACAAGAGAATACGCGTAGGAGCTGTAAGTTATTTAAACACGAGGCCATTGATCTTTGGTGTAAAGCGCAGCGGACTGATGGACAGGATCGATTTAATAGAAGATTATCCTTCAAAAATCGCCGCCATGTTATTAAATGATGAAATCGACGTGGGACTGATCCCTGTGGCAGTAATTCCTCAAATGAAACAACATTTTATTGTCACTGATTATTGTATTGGCGCCGAAGGGGAAGTGGCTTCTGTGGCCCTGTTCAGTGAAGTGCCGATGGAGCAAATTGAAAAAGTGGTGTTGGATTATCAGAGCAAAACTTCTGTAAGCCTTGCGAAAATATTATTGAAGGAATACTGGAAAAAGAATGTTGTGTTCGAAGATGCCAAAGAAGATTTTATTGACCATATTAACGGTACAACCGCTGCTGTTGTGATTGGGGACAGGGCTTTGCAATTGACTCATCATTCAAAATATGTGTATGATCTTGGATTGGCATGGAAATCCTTTACAGGAATGCCTTTTGTGTTTGCAGCATGGATCGCCAATAAACCACTGGATGAAGCTTTTCTGGATGCATTTAACCGAGCCAATGCTTACGGCATAAAACATATGGAAGAAGTATTGGCCGAGGTTTCTTTCGCAGATTACGATTTGAAAAAATACTACACAAAGAATATCAGTTACGAATTAACGGATCAGAAAATAGAAGCATTACAAAAATTTATTTCAATGCTTCCAGTGCTTTGAGTTTTAGGAAAGTAATCAGTGATTTGAGATATGCAATACATCCATGAAAAGAAACAATAAGGGTTTGATACAGTTTTAATGCCGGAACATAACAGATCGTGATCAATGCTTCTTTTTTTGAAATAGCTGATAACTTTTGAATATAGAAATCGTATTTGACAGTATCATTCTTTTGCACTGCAAAATAGACGGCAAATTTTCTGTATAATAATGCCACTTCATGTTCATCCAATTTTTTTTCCAGGCCTGATAATTGTCTTTCTAAAAATATTTTGGATACATCTTTTATGGCACTGCTTTGCGTGCTGGTCAATGATGCAGCATGTTCGCGATAAAAATAAAGATCAGTTTGCGGCAAATAGTTGAACTGATATTTTAAAAAGGCACGGACAAAAAAATCATAGTCCTCAATTAAAAAAGCAGCAGGGTTATAACCGTTCAATGCTTTATGTATCTCTGCTTTGTATAAAAAGCAGGCACCACAGCCAAGCCAATTAAAAAAACTGAAATAGACATTGTTGAATATCCTTGTCCCTGTTACGTTTCCTGCATCATCGATGATCGTATAATTGGCATAGACAAGATCGGTTGTATGCTGATCATTCTCAAATTCATTCAACATGGTTTGCAATGCATTCGGAGCATAATAATTATCATCGGATGTCCAGGTAAAATATTTCCCTTTTGCAGCTTCAAACCCTCTGTTTAATGATAGCGGTAGTTTTTTGTTATGTCTGTTTTTTAGAACCTTTATTCTTTTATCTTGTAATGCATATTCTTTAAGAATGGAAGCTGTATCATCAGTTGAACAATCGTTTACGATGATCAATTCAAAATCAGTGAATGTTTGTTGCAGGCAACTATCGATCGAAGTGCGGATAAACTTCGAGCCATTATAAGTTGGTAATACAATGGAGATGGTTGGTTGCATTATGATTGCTTTGCTAAGATTGAAATGATTTGTTCGGCAGTAGTCCCGTCGCCATAAGGATTCACTGCTTTTGACATGGTTTGATAATGAATATTATCATCTAATAATTTACTTGCCTCCTCAATGATCTTTTCTTTGGAAGTGCCCACCAATAAAGCAGTTCCGGCAGTTACGCCTTCCATTCTTTCAGTAACATCACGCATCACCAAAACAGGTTTTCCCAATGATGGTGCTTCTTCCTGAATGCCGCCGGAGTCGGTGATAACAAAATAACTTTTATCCATAATCCATATCAGGTGCGGATAATCCAACGGATCAATTAAAAATATATTGTTTTTATTACTTAATCTTTCTTTTACAACCGACTGTACATTTGGATTCAAATGCACCGGATAAACAATTTGCACATCCGGATATTTTGAACCGATAAAGTTTAATGCATCACAAATATTCTCAAAAGGCTTTCCGAAATTTTCTCTGCGATGCCCGGTAACTAAAATTATTTTTTTATTCAAACTGATAAAATGAAAAGGCTTTGCATACACATCAGTTGCCCTTATTTTTTGAACGCCCCATAATAAAGCATCTATCACCGTGTTGCCCGTAACAAAAACATTCAGGTTAATATTTTCTTTCTCTAAATTTTCGGCAGCTGCTGTTGTGGGGCAAAAATGATAGTCTGCTATTGTGCCAACCATCTTGCGGTTGATCTCTTCGGGGAATGGGGCATATTTATCATGACTTCTCAATCCTGCTTCAATATGTGCCACTTTTATTTTTTTATAGTAAGCAGCCAATGCACCAACAAATGCGGTGGTAGTATCTCCCTGCACTAAAACAATATCCGGTTCAAATTCATTCAGCACTTTTTCCAATCCTCTGATGGCATCTGCAGTAATATCAAACAGTGTTTGATTCGCTTTCATTAAAGCCAGATCTACATCAGCTTTCAGCTCAAAGAAATCCATCACACTGTGCAGCATTTCTTTATGCTGACCGGTTAAACAAACCTTTACATCAAATAATTCAGAATGTTTCTTTGCCGCATGAATGATAGGAGCCATTTTAATGGCTTCAGGCCTTGTACCAAAGACAAATAATAATTTTTTCACGAAGGCAATTTAAGAACTAATTAAATGCAATAAGGTTTTTCCTGCATGAGAATCGTATAGTTGCATAGCTTTCTCATGTGCTGCTTTACCGATCGTTTTCCAATCATCCATTTGATGAAAAGCTTGCTGCATGGCTTTGTTGAAAGATTCTGTATTTGCTTCTGCAGCAATAAAACCATTTACGTTATTGTCGATCCATTCTGCGATACCACCAACATTGGTAACTACTGCAATACGTCCACACAGCATGGCTTCCACTAATGCCAATGGCATTCCTTCCATTCGCGAAGGCATTAGCAACAAATGATTCTCTTTCCAGATCGCTCTGATATCATTTACTTTTCCGTGAAAAGTTACCAAATCATTTAAACCTAAATCAGCTGTCAGTTGTTTCAAATAATCCTCATCCGGTCCTTTGCCATAAATATTCAAATGCCAATGCTGACTTTCATTTTTTTCTTTGGCAAGAATCTTTAAAACAATATCCTGTCCTTTGTGAACAGTGATGAGATTGCCTACCATGGCCATTTGTACTGTTTCAAAAGCAGGCAATTCAATCAATGAAACTTCAGCAAGATTAACAGGATTACGAACAATAACTGCGTTATTGATCAATCTTCCCAACTGTTTTTCTGCAACATGTTTCGTTCTTTCAGATACAAAGAAAATTTTTGAACAACGGTCATAAGCTTTGCTAACTTTTTTCTTTACTTGAGATGAAAGATGACTGTTTGTTTCATCTGTAAAATGACCGAGAATATAAAATTTACAACTGCTGTTTGATAAATAGTGCAATAATTTCTTTTCTGAAGTAACAGAATAGCAAGTGCCGTTGTACAAAACAATATCCGGTTCTCCTTTGAAAATCTCTTTTATGGCACTGTTTATTCTTTTTTGAAAAAAGAAAATTGTTTTTGCAAAGAATCTTGAAACAATATTTTGTGGTGCGGAATGGAAAGAAGGCCGCTGATATTCTTTCATCCCTAAGCCGATCAACTCTTTTGTTTTTGGATGTTGCTCATCAAAAGCATAGGAGAGATGTGAAACGGAATGTCCTTGCTGCAAAGCTTCTTTGGCCATTTCATACCAAAGTTCTTCACTACCGCCCCAGGCTTCTCGAATCATGGATATGACGGCGATCTTCATGATACTGGTTTTATTTTTTTTGCAACAAGGATATTGTTGAGATAAAGATCTTTTCTATCAGGCAATACCTTACTGAAAAGAACAGCAAAACAATTCAATACAGTATACGTAAACAGTTTAAATACTGTTCTTACAACGGGAATATTTTTGATATAAGGAAGAATGTGCTGATGGATATACATTGTCCATAATTGAAAGACCACTTCCACACTGTTTCCTGTTTTATCCTGATGAATGATCTCAAAACCATTCTTTTCAAAAAAATATTTTAATGCAAAAGAAGTATAACGTGCATAATCAATGGGCACTTCATGTTCACAAATGGAGAAGGGGCAAGTCATTAAAATAATGCCTCCGGTTTTCATTACACGGTTGATCTCTTTAATGATCTCATCCAAATTAAAAATGTGTTCGAATACTTCAGAAGTAAAAACAGCATCAAAATGTTCATCTTCAAACGGAATATGTTTGCCATCGTAATACACATCGATTTCTTCATTCAAATGTGGATGGCCGGGGCTTTCATAATCAACGCCAACATATTTATCAACCGTAAATAATGATCGATAGGGTTTGGCACCGCAGCCGAAATCCATCAACTCGCCTTTTAATAACGGGATATATTTTGCAATGCCATTCAACAACCTGTTGCGGGTTAAATAATTCGGGAAAGTCAATCCCGGATTGAATTCTGTAGCAATACCTTTGTAATCCATCATGCTTGTTTTATGGCTATTCTTCCGGTTGCATCGATCCTGTTCAACAATATTTTTATATGGTGTTCGGCAAGATATTCATCCACTGCTTTTTTTGCGCCTGCCCAATGTCCGTAATCATCTAAGATCAAAACACCATTAACGCTTAATAAAGGGAATAAGTGGATCAATTCATGTTTGGTCGATTCATACCAATCTGTATCTAATCTCAGAATAGCAATTTGAGAAGGAATATTTGCCGGGATAGTATCTTCCACTTTTCCTTTGATATAATTTATTTTATCGGTCGGATAAGCAGTTGACTGCATTCCTTTCTTCACGGTATCCAATGCTGAGTAAGCCCAAACTAAATTCTTTTCTTTATCGGAATCAGTTTCCATTAACTGTTTCGCATCATCGCCTTTAAAAGTCTTATCATGTTCTGTTGGCTCGCTCATTCCTTCGTATGTATCGTAAAAATAGAGGCTTCTCTTATTACTTTTAAAATATTGTAATGTTTCTGCAACTGCCATCATGCTGCCACCTTTCCAAACACCACATTCTACAATATCTCCTTCAATATTATTTTTTTCAACGTATGTAACCGCTTCAATCAAACTATAAATGCGCTCGGGGCTTGTCATGGTATTATTGCAAACCTTTTTATAAATACTCAAATGCAGGTCTTCGAAATCAGTTGGAATTTTATCGGCGTTCACTCCATAAACCTTTACCAATTCATAATTAAACTTCCTTAATAAATTTATTATCAATTTTTTCATATCAAAACCTAACTTTAGCCGCAAGATACTTATTCATTCATAAAACCGGAAGACGGATTGAAACTCTCTATCATCATTGTCAATTATCGTTCATCAAAATACATTCTGGATTGTATGCAGAGTGCGCTGGAATGCAATGCCGTCAACCCTTTTGAATGGATCGTTGTAGATAATGCTTCTGGCGATAACAGCCATTCCATCATCACAGAAAGATTTCCTTTTGTACGTTGGATCGACATGAATTATAATGCCGGATTTGCCAGAGCCAATAATGAAGGTATCCGCCAATCAACTGGAGAAGTTGTTTTGTTGCTGAATCCGGATACTATTGTTCAGAACAATGCATTGGAAAGATGTTTTCAAAAATTTATTTCTACTGATGATGTGGCTTGTGGTATTCAATTATTAAATCCCGACGGAACGCCACAAATTTCAGGTAATTTTTTCATGAAAGGCGGCATCAATCATTTACTGGCATTGCCGTATTGGGGAAATTTTTTGAGATGGATCGCATTTGCCATTAAAACCCCAAAGCCAAATGTTTTAATTGCTGGCAGTGAAGAAAAAGTTGACTGGATAAGCGGCGCATTTTTGATGGTTAAAAAATCTGCCATTGAAAAAGCCGGAATGATGGATGAAGATTTCTTTTTGTATGCCGAAGAAATTGAATGGTGCAGCCGCTTAAAAAAAGTAGGAGAGTTAAGTATTTACGGCGATATAAAAATGATTCATTTATTGGGAGAAACTATTAAAGATGCAACTCAAACCGATGATAAAACTTATTTTAATTTCTTCGATAAAAAGGGTTTGCAGTTATTAGTTTCCAATCATGTTCGCATCAGAAAGCAATTCGGCGTATTTTGGTTCTTTGTTCAGCTATTGAATTGCAGTTTCGGTGTTCCTGTATTTTTTGTTTGCAGTATCATCGATCATTTGATTCATTTGCAAAACCCTTTTGCTGACAGCAAACGGATTAAAGGATTAGCGAAAAATATGTTTGAGGTTTGGAAATTAACACCGACCATCCTGCACAACCAGCCTCATTTCTATAAAATTCTTTGAGTAAAATCAATACCATAATCTCGCTTCAACCGCTCTCAAATAGTCAAGTGAAGATTGAGAGATAGGGCTTCTTTTTTCTTTGTTTGGTATGGATAGAACATCTTTCCATCCTTTGAAATACCCGACCATATTGAATTTCGTCTCTTTCAGGTATTGCAGACTCCACATCAGCGAAGTGCTGTAATAATAAAATTTAGGTAGATAGCGCCATGCCACTTTTGCTTTATTCACCCACATCATTCTTAATTTTTCTTCTTTTGTTTTTCTGCCGAGCGGAGATTCTTTATGCAGCATCACAATATTACTGTCGTATTTGATACAGTACCCTTTATCGATGATCCTGTAACTCAGGTCATATTCTTCCATGCCGTAAAAAAACTCTTCCGGTAAATTGCCCGTTTCCAATAATACTTTTCTTTGAATGGCATGAGCGCCGCCGGCAAAATAATACGTAAAGAATTTTTCTTTGTTTTTATATCTTTCAATTCGTTTATGCGGTAAACCGTTGATCTGCATTTGCAAATTTGAATAATACAAAACCTTAAACGATACAATAGCAGTTTCTCTGTTTTCAAAACCCTGTTCATCAAAACTGCGAAGCAATTGAACCAATGCGTCTTTATTTTGAAGAATGCAATCATCATCTAAAAAAACCAAAATATCAGCACTAGCATATTGCAATGCCAAATTTCTTCCGCCCGTAACACCTAAATTTTGAGGTGAATCAATGTATTGAAAACGAACTTCAGTTGGTGGAACAAGGAATTTTCTAACTGAGCTGTAGTCTGCGGTAGATGCATTATTTACAACAATTACGCTTCGTAATAACGTAGCTGCATCATCCAACTGAATAATATTCTGTAATAATTCCAGCATATCATCAGGCCTGTTGTAAGTAATGATCACGAACTCGATAGATTTCATAATGCAATGTATAAAAAAGCGATTATTCGATTTGGGTTAATTTGATCAAAGATTTTTTTGCTCCTGCAACAATATTTACCCAATAAAAACTTTCATAAAATGAATCAGGTGTAGTGAAATGTTTTTGCAATCTTATTTTCATCATCTCGGATGAAAAGCCTTTACAGTCATTATTTTCAACTAATATCATTTTTTCTTTGACTATCTTTTCATCAATTCCTCTGGCACCGCCAATTGTTGAAATAACAGTCAGATCATTTGCCAATGCTTCTACCAATTTGGTTTTGATGCCTGTTGCTAAAACAGAGGGGTTAAGGAATGCATCAGCAGCTTTAAAATACAAATTGATATCAGTCACATAACCTGTGAAAATAATTTCAGGAACTTTTTTTATTTCTGTAGCCAATTGTTCTGATAAGAAATCTCCGCAAATAATGATGCGGTATTTAAAATCAGTTTGTTTTAGTACAGGGATTAAGTACTGTGTAATAATGTAAACACTCTCAATATTGGGCGCATAGTTCAATGAACCATTGAATAAAAAAATGGTTTCATTTGGCTCGATAGAATGAGCCTTCAATATTTTTTCTCTGCACATTCTTTTTTCATCAGCATCGGGAGCTTTCTGAATATTTGTACCATAGGGAACGACAATACATTTTTCAGATTTGATATTCCATTGTTCCCTTGCCCAATCTCTATCCTCCTCACATTTAAAAAAATTAAGATCAGCTTGCTGATGAACAAATATTTCATATCGAACATACCATCGCCACCACTTTCTTCCTGCCACTTTAAAGCGATGTGATTCGATATTATGTGAGTGAATTACATAAGGTTTGCCTGTAAATAACCTGAGTAAGATTCCTATCCATCCAAAATAACTGTGTTCTATCAAAACAGCGTCCACCTTATATCTCCTGATGATGCTGATCAGTTTGGGTATATAAATAAAATTCAGAAAACCTTTCCAATGATTGAACAGAAAATTATAAATTTTATATTCAGCTTCACTTTTTATTTCATTATCGGAAGAAGTGACCAATATAATTTCCGATTCTTTTGAAAGATATTGATAAAAGTCGGCAATGCCTTTTTGCCCGCCCAACCGTGCAGGAAAGATTTTGTACGACACAATGCCGAGCAATACCATCTAAACTTTTTGTTTCTCTTTTCTGAATGATTGAATCACCGCTGCGATCAATAATAACCAAACCAATGCAGATGCGATGAATGCCGCTTTTGAACTGTTATAAAATGATGTCGGTTTGAATTCAAATGTGATCTTATGATTGCCTGCGGGAACAGCCAAGCCACGCAAAACATAATTGGTTTGAATGATCGGTGATTCTTTTCCATCGATATAGGCTTTCCATCCTCTGTCGTAATAAATTTCACTGAAAACCGCATACTGATTGGTTTTGCTCGCTGATCTATATTCGATGAAATCATTGTCATTGTTCACCAATGCGATGGATGCAGTTGAATCTAGCTGGATTGAACTGTTTATTTGTGATCTGTTTGTTTCTTCTATTAAAGCTGTGTCTTTAGGATTGAAATTATTCATGTCTTTCATTACAGCAGCAGGACTTTTTTCAAACTGTATGGCTTTTACAAACCATACCGGGCCTAATGCTTCAGGATTTATCTGCGGAATAGCCTGGTGTGTTTGCGGGTTTTCAGTAAGGATATATTTTGTGTTGAGCATGTTCAACACTTTTAAATTGATCGGTTGTTTGCGTAACTGATAATTGAGCAGATCCTCAACGATGCTGAGTTTGGCAGGATGATAACCGCCAACAGAATGAAAATGATAGGAAGTGATGGCATCATTGAAAACATCCTGTGTTAAATTCAATACACGATAATAAGACGTGTCTTTTAAAATAGTTGTTTCGGCAGGAGTGGGCTTGAAATAATTTTCATTCATATCCGCTTCATCCTGAAAATTATTTTCATTCAGGTATCTTCTGCCAACAGTCAATACATCCAATGAACTTAATATTACCAATGCTGCTAAGGCATAGGTAGTTTTCAATTTGTCTTTGACGAACAACCATAAAACAAGCAATGTTCCGAGTAAAAATAAAATGGTACGTATTAAGTCTTTTCCAAAGATGGTTTGCCTGTCTTGTTTAAATGCTTCATACAGTGAATTGCTTTCTCCTGCATTGCCCTGCATCAGTTGTGTCAAATAGGTTTTCAATTGCACATCCGTGAGACCTGTATAATCCAGACTGATGTATATCAATCCCAGCAAGGCGATCAATCCGCCAGTAATGTATGCAGTAAGCTTGAATTTTTTGAATGCTGCTGCTTTATCTGTATCATCAAATAAAAATTGTTGAAGTCCTAATATGGCAACTACAGGAAATAATAATTGCGGGATCACCAATGTCATCGTCGGCACCCTGAACTTATTATATAATGGCAGATAATTAAATAAGAAAGTATTGAATGCGCTGAAATTTTTGCCCCAGCTCATTAATATGGCAGCAACACAAGCAGCCAATATCCACCATTTATGCGGTGATTTAATATAAACGATTCCGAATAAAAATAACAAACATATCACTGCTCCCAGATAAACTGGGCCGCTTGTAAATGGTTGAGCACCCCAGTAAGTTCCCATTTGTCCGGCTATTTGTTGTGCCTGATCTTCCGATGCACCTTTCTCTGTTAATTTCTGGATGAAGTTTGAATTTTCAGGAAAACGATCACCACCGCCACCGCCATAAATGCCCGGTACAACTAAGGTGAATGTTTCTAATTTTCCATAACTCCAGTTAAAAGCATAATCGATCGGCAGACCCGAGGATTGCCTTGTACCGGTTGCTGTTGTTGAATCCAATATCAATGAACCATTGCGCATGGTGGCTTTGCTGTAGTCGCTTGTCGTTGCCAATGTTACCATATTACAAGCTGCACCGATGCCGCCTGAAACAATGGCAATACTTAATGCAAGTATCAGGTGTTTATATTCTTTTGCTTTGATCCATTGAATGATAAATCCAATGCTCATGAATAAAGCAACAATTAAAAAGTAATAAGTGATCTGTAAATGGTTTTGTGCGATCAACAAACAACTGAACAATGCTGTGAGTGCTGCGCCCCACCAATATTTTTTTTGATAAATCAACCAAACCGCTGCCAACAATGCAGGAACGTAACCCAATGCCAGCATTTGTGTATCGTGACCAACAGCAACGATGATCTCACTGAAAGTTGAATAGGCATAAGCGATACTTCCTAAAATACCCAGCCATGGCCGCACTTTCAAGACCTGACTTAAAAAATAAAATGAAAGGCATAATAAAAAGAAGTAACCGACAGGTTTTGTAAGGAATAACATGAACAGGGGATGAAAATATCCGACTGTGATCGGGTTACTTGTTTCCAATATTACCTGGTAAGCAGGCATGCCGCCGAAAAGATTATTATTCCACAAGGGGTAAGTGCCGTGTTTCTCTTTGTATTTCACAAGATCCTGTGCCATTCCTTTCCAATGGATCACATCACTTTGCTGCAAAACTTTCCCGTCAAATGCGGGTTTACAATAGATAATTGCGATCAATGCAAATACAGCAACAGCAATTAAATGGGGCAGGAGGGATTTCCATTGAAAATTTTTCATACTTCTCTTTTATGCGATTGGCAAATTAATGCTATTTTGAACAAAAAATTTTATGCGTTGGCTTTTATTTATCAGCAGAGTTGTTTTATTGTGCAATGTTTGTTTTGCATTAACAATGGCAATCCGTTATTCACACAATTTTATTCAGAGTGAAGCGCTTAATCATTATATCATCATTTTGGGATTTATCATTGCATTTCCGCTCAACTTTATTGTAAATATTTTGTTGTTAGTGACGATGTTCAGCAAGAAAGATATTGGAGTACCAAGCTGGTTATCGATCACAAATTTTATTTTTCTCATTGCACAAATGATCATATTCTTAATTTGACATCATGATACACAATATTCTGAAAGATAAACCCACCAAGCTTTTTATTGGATTCGCCGCATTCTTTGTTGCCAATGCGCTGATCGCAGAATGCATTGGCGGAAAAATATTTTCCTTCGAGAAATTATTCGGTGGAACACCTTCCAATATCACCATTTTCGGTCAATCCGGTTTGGCTTTTAATCTCACCTGCGGTGTGTTATTATGGCCGCTGGAATTTATTTTGACAGATATTGTAAATGAGTTTTACGGACCAAAAGCGGTACGTCGCATTAGTTATACTGCAGTTGTGTTGATCGGTTATGCATTCATTATGTTTTATGCAGCTATGAAAGTTCCGCCTGCCGATTTCTGGATCGGCTCTAAAAAGGACAGCGGTATTCCCGATATGCAGAATGCTTTCAACAGTATTTTCGGACAAGGGTTATGGATCATTCTGGGAAGTTTAACTGCATTCTTGGTCAGCCAGATCGTTGATGTGACTGTCTTTCACAAGATCAAAAAAGTAACAGGCGAAAAATGGGTATGGTTACGCGCAACAGGTTCAACATTGGTTTCTCAATTGGTGGACAGTTTCATTGTTCTATTCATTGCATTTAAAATTGGCAATGGCTGGAGCTGGCAATTGGTATTGGCGATTTGCTTTGTGAATTATACATACAAATTTGTAATGGCGATCATTCTTACGCCATTGATCTATTTGATCGAAGGTTGGATAGAAAAATATGTTGGTCACGAAACCGCCATGAAGATGAAACGTGCTGCCATGGGTGAAGATGCAGATGCGTTTGCAAATATTCCAACGGCGGGGTAAGGTTGAAGAATATCAGCTTTCATTAAAACTATATCTTTAAGTAGTAATATTAAGAATGTAAGTTTTAATAGCTGATGAAAAAAATTATTGTTATCACCATTCTGCTTCTCTGCTGTAACACAATTTTCTCACAAACGCTTACAGGAAAAATAATTAATGCTGATAGTAAAGAACCATTGGCATCTGCATCGGTTTACCTGAGTAATACATCGATTGGCGTCAATACCAATAAACAGGGGATCTTTAATCTATCTGTTGCCGGTGGTGGCAAATACAAGCTGGTAGTGTCTTATATCGGGTATGAAACATTTACAAAGCTCATCAATTTCTCTCATTTGCCCGATGATCTGATCATTACCTTAAAACCAAAACTGAATAAATTAGACGATGTTGTGTTGGAGCCTTATGAAACAAACGGTTGGGAAAAATGGGGCAGGTTCTTCACGAATTATTTTATCGGCACATCTTCTTATACATGGGATTGCGTTATTAAGAATCCTGAGATCATTAAATTCAGGAACAGCAAAAAAGATAATAAGTTATATGCTTATGCCTTTGAACCTTTGATCATCAAAAATAATTCGTTGGGTTATGAGATACACTATTCAATGGAAGAATTTGAATTTGATTTCACCTCAAAACTATTAATATTCAATGGGTATCCATATTTCAAGGATCTTGCATTAGAGCATCCGGCAAAGGCAAGACGGTGGCAGGAAAAAAGACAGAATGTGTATTACGGTTCGCTCAAGCATTTCATGCGTTCATTTTTTGTAAATAAATTGGAAGAGAACGGATTTGAAATGAGAAGCCTGGCTTATATACCTAATACTCTAAAGTATAGAGCTGTAGAACTGTTTAAAAGAAATAAAGATACTGTGATCATAAAAAAAGTTGATTCTTTTTATCGAACATCATCAGGCGGTATTGGACAGATCACTATCACAGAAGATTCAACCACGGTTTATAAATCTGCTTTGTTGCAGGATGATTCGCTGATCAGTCATGTCTTGATTTCGGCAGACAGTATCGGTTTTGCCATCGACAGTTCAACTGCAGGTTTATATTCTAAAGATTCATTGGAAGTCAGTTATTTATTAAAAGAAGTACCCAGTGAGTATAAAAAACTAAGTGTGAAAACAAGACAGAAAAAATTTCCTGTTTCCCAATTTACTTTCATTGGTAAAAAGGCAATTGAGATATCAAGCAATGGAAATTATTACGGTCCGCACGATTTAAAAATATCCGGTTATTGGGCTTGGTGGGAAACTATATCAACCATGCTGCCCTTTGATTATTGGCCTCCTAAAAAAGAATAACAGTAAATGCTTTGACTTAATTGTTCTTCAACATTTTCACTACCACTTTGTCTATCGGCAAAGAAACAGTGGCTTCATTCAGATTATTCCATTCTATCCAACGGAATACTTCGCTTTCACCGTTCGCATCTGCAACCTGATGCGGAGAAAAAAGAAACGGAATATCATGTGTGATTAATTCTATCGGTTCATCTGCATGAGCAAAATAATAAATGCTTAAGATCTGATCTGTATTATTGAATGCGGAGATCTGAAAAAAATCGGTAGTGTAAATATGCTCCCCGATTGTTACATCTAAATTCGTTTCTTCCTTGAATTCCCTTTTTAAACAATCTCTTGTGCCTTCGCCGAATTCCAATCCGCCGCCGGGAAATTTGGTAAAATAATTTCCACGAATGAATTCATCACTCACTAAAACCCTTTTCTTGCTGTCTATTAAAATTCCGTACACTCTTACATTAAATAACGGCATGTGTAATTCTTAATTCTTAATTATCAATTCATAATTATTATTCATTCTTTATCATGTGCAGCCTGCAGATCCTTGATGATGATTTTTTTCATCTGCATCATGGCCTGCATGGCATTTTTTGCTTTAACAGGATTGGGATCCCCTAAATATTTTCCTAAGGCTGATGGAATGATCTGCCAGGATAAGCCATATTTGTCTTTTAACCAGCCACATCTTCCTTCTTCGCCACCATCTGCAATAAGTTTCGCCCATAATTCATCCACTTCTTCCTGTGTTGCACAATTCACAAATAAAGAAATGGCAGGAGTGAAGCTGTATTGCGGACCGCCATTCAATGTTTTGAATTCCTGTCCTTCAATTTCAAGTGAACCTCCAAACACTTTGCCGTCTCCTTGCTTCATAAGATGCAGAATCTTTGCATTTTTAAATGTTGCCACATAAAAATTCATGGCTTCTTCTGCATTGTCATTGAACCAGAGAAATGGTGTTATTTTTTGCATAGTTTATTTTTTCTTTGATTTGGCTTTTTCAAGGTTTTGTTTCACCCTGAATTGAATAATCTTTTTAATCAGTGTAACAGGCAGTGATTTGTTATGAGGAAATTGTACTGTTCCTTTTGAAGTTTCATATTTTGTCAATTCATCTTTAAATGCTTCGATGCCTGAAGCCATAGGATATAGGCCAATATGATTTTTATGTGCGGCAAAATACAAAAGCATGCCATTTAATTTATAAGCGGGCATATTATAACTGATTACTTCTAAAGCATCGGGTGCATTGTCTTTGATCAGCTTGCGCAATTGATTTAATTTCCCTTGAATTTCTATCGGCTGAAGAGAAATATAATGATCAACATTTTTTACATTCTTCAGCATAAAAATTATTTTCCTTTTGAAGATTGAATTTTATGATAGCTGATATACGATAATAAAAGAATTGCAAAAGCAATCAATGGTGCAAAAGATTTTGGAACTGCACCATCAACAGCAACCATTGCAACAACTGCTGAAAGCATATCAATGCCCACAGCTACGTAAGCCCATTCCTTTATTCTGTTTGGAATGAATGGAAAAAGCAGGATCAATCCTCCAATAAATTTGCCAATACTTATTTCATAACTAAACCAAATAGGTAGCCCTAAATGTTTCATGCCATCAATTGCTTGCTGACTATTGAGAAAAAAAACGCCGGGCATAATGAGTAATGCCACTAATACAGTTGATACCCAGAAAATGATCTTAGCAGTTTTAATGTTCATGGTGTTAGGTTTATGGTTTGAAAATTAAATTTCTATTTCTCCCTTAAATACAAATGTTGCCGGTCCGCAAAGCCATACATCTTCAAAACTTGTTTCACCGGTTTTATTGAATGCAACTGCTAAATTTCCTCCTAAGGTTTTTATGTCAATCCGATCTGTACCGATTTTTTTTTGAGCAAAAACCAATGCAGCAGCGGTTACACCGGTGCCGCAACTGAATGTTTCATTTTCTACACCACGTTCGTAAGTGCGGACTGTGATTTTATTTTTATCAGTTTGTTCTACAAAATTCACATTGATCCCTTCGGCTGCAAATTCTTTGCTGTAACGTATTTCATGACCTTGTTTGTAAACATCCATATCCATCACATGGCTGACTGATTTTATAAAATGCGGAGAACCTGTATTTAATATAAATGAATCCTGATATTTTTTAATTTCGGTTACATTCTTCATTTTTAAATTGATCCAGCCATTTTCTGCAAATTCAGATTCATGATCTCCGTCTATAGCAATGAATTTGTATTTCTCTTTTTTGATGCCCCTGTCAAAAGCGAATTTTGTCAAACATCTGCCACCGTTACCGCACATACTGCTTTCATTCCCATCGGCATTATAATATTTCATTTCAAAATCATAACCGTCTTTCAGATTCAACAACATCAAACCATCTGCACCAATGCCAAATCTTCTGTCGCAGAGTTTATTGATCTGTTCCATATTTAATGAGATCGGATGTACTCTGTTATCGAGAATAACAAAATCATTTCCTGTTCCTTGATATTTATAGAAATTTAGTTGCATAATCGTAAGTCGTGAATCGAGAGTCGCAAGTTTTGCAGCTTCAATTTTTATTATTCTTTTGTTTTTTCAATCATTTTACTCAACATCATAAATGAACGTTCCAGGTAACTTTCTAATTCTTTAATATGATTGTTCTGTAAATATTGTAATATAAATGATATTTCAAGTTGTGTATCTATCTCAACAAGAGAGCTTCTTGAAATTTCGAAGAACCTCACTTTCTCAGTTTTTGATTTTCTTGCACAGCCTTCAGCGATATTGCTGCAAACTGAAATGGCCGCCCTTCGTAATTGATTGGTCAAAACATATCTTTCATTAACAGGAAACTGTTCTGTTTGCTTATAAACTTCTTCAACAAGTTTTATCGAAATCTGATAAACATCTAATCTTTTGTGAGACAATTTCAGCATAAAATATAGCAGTTTATCTCATAAAAATAACTAATAGACTTTACAAAGAACGGTCACTACTTGCGATTTCCGATTTTCGACTCGCGTTATATTCCTTCAATGATATTTAAACTTTTAACGATCAACTTTTCAACCGCTGCTTTCCCATCCTTACTGAATTCTTTTTTTACACGATTCGCAATAATAGCATTCAAACTTAAACAAGAATGTCCCAACAATTTCCCCAAGCCATAAATGGCACTCGTTTCCATTTCGAAATTACTGATAAAATGATTGCCGAAACGAAAGCTGGATAAGCGTTCTATTAATAATGGATTGGCTAACCCCAAACGAAGCACTCTTCCTTGCGGACCATAAAAACCCGGGCATGTAGCAGTAATGCCATGATGAAACCCATCCACAAAATGTTTTTTTACTGAAGCACCTGCAGTAACAACATAAGGCTCGATCTTTCCGCTCAGTTGCGTATGCGCAATGAATTGCTGCAACATCTGTTGTTCTTCTTCATTACTTTCAAAACGATAAAAGTGCAACAGATTATCCAATCCCAAACCATGTGTGCCTGCAACAAAACTGTCAACCGGAATATCTGCCTGCAAAGAACCCGATGTACCGATACGCAAAATAGTAAGATGTGTAAGATCACTCTTCACGAGTCTTGTTTCAAAATCAATATTCACCAATGCATCCAATTCATTTAATACGATATCAATGTTATCCGGACCAATGCCTGTTGAAATAACAGTGATCCTTTTTTTGCCTACATAACCGGTTGCCGAAACAAATTCGCGGTGCTGTTGCTCCACTTCAATGGAATCAAAATGTTTGCTTATTTCTTTTACTCTGTCAGGGTCGCCTACAGTAATAATAGTATTCGCCAATTCATCGGGCCTGAGATTCACATGGTACAATGCACCACGGTCATTAATGATCAATTCTGATTCTGCAATTCTGCTCATACAAAAATTTTGAACGGTGAATTTATGCAAATGTGCAGATATAAAAGTTGTAAAAAGATGAATGGCAATGACCACAAGTCATAAAAACATTTGATGATTCCTATTATCAAATTTGTTCATTACCTGAATTGCGTTATTTTCGCAGCTTAAACAAGGTCCGGTGGCCGAGTGGCTAGGCAGAGCTCTGCAAAAGCTTCCACAGCGGTTCGAATCCGCTCTGGACCTCCAATCAATAAGGATTACAGCCGTAATCCTTTTATTTTTATGAAGTATTCGCAACAAATAGGCATCATTGCATCAGCGCTCGTCATTGCCATTTGCTTTTTACCTTGGGTAGAAGTGCCATCACTGCATTTAACACTGAACGGCATTCATGGTAAAGTGAATGATGGGCTTACATTCGGTACACAAATAAAAGCACACAGTTTTTTTTGCATCATCATGATCGCTTTATTTCTGATTCCAAAGCTCTGGGCAAAACGCACCAATATTTTCTTTGCAGTATTGCATTTGGGATGGGTCATTAAAAATTATATCATCTTCTCTATGTGCCGCCAGGGAGAATGCCCCGAAATAAAGCCTGCTTTATATTTATTGGTAACTCTTGCAGTAATCATTCAATTCATGACATTTCTCCCGAATCTGGAGATAAAAGAATCCGAATAATAATTAGTGTTTATTTTTAGGTTACAGGCATTTCTATTTCATGGCATCAGTTGTTGCGTCGCACACTTGTACTTTCTGAACATTGTGAAGCATTTAAAAAAAATTACATGAAGCAAATTTTGATCATCATTTTTTGGGTTCCGCTATTTTCCTCAGCACAATTGCAATGGAAAAATGTTGATTCGATGTATCAGCCTTTACCAAAAGGGACGCATATATTTTTTACGAACGACAGCATGGAAGGCAAACCCAATATTGCTTATTATTTCATTGCTGATCTGAAAAACAAGCAACTCGATTTTATTGCTGATGCGAAGAACGGAACAAGATTAACGCCCACGCAATATTTTGAAAAAGACAATCATCCTTTATTGATAGTGAATTGTACCTTCTTTGAATTTGTTCATAACAGTAATTTGAATCTTGTTGTGAATGATGGAAAAGTTTTGGCAAACAGTATGCAATCCATTGCAAACAGAGGAAAAGATACATTTACTTACAAACATGTTTTCAAATCTGCCATCTCAATAGATAAACATAGAAATGCTGATGTGGCTTGGGTTTTCAGCGATACGGCAAAGCAATATGCTTATGTTTCCCAAACAGCCATTACTTCTTTTAAAGATTCAACTGCATATTATTCTTTGAAAGAGATCAAATCAAAAAATATTGCATTGAACAAATGGAAAGTTAAAACAGCAGTGGGAGGAGGACCTGTTATCATTCAGGATTCGCAAATAAAAATAAGCAATGAAGAAGAACAGATGTTTACAGGCAAAGCCATCAACGATAAACATCCGAGAACTGCAATGGGTTATACGAGTGATGGAAAATTAATTGTGCTGGTCATTCAGGGAAGATTTCCAAACAAAGCAGAAGGTGCAACACTTTTACAGGAAGCAAAAATATTGCAGGACTTACACTGCAAAGAAGCAATGAATCTCGATGGCGGGGGTAGCAGTTGTATGCTCATCAACGGCAAACAAACTATTCAGCCAAGTGATAAAGAAGGGCAACGTCCCGTGCCTGCAGTTTTCATTGTTCGGGAAAAATAAAAGAGTTGCCAACTTTTGTAAAGTTGGCAACTCTTAATATTCATTCAAAAATTATCTTCCTTCAATCAGTTTTGCAATACCAAATGCAGCAGCAGCAGCAGCAGCACCGATCAACATTACTTTTAATCCGCCTGTAAATGGATTCACGCCTGTGATCTTGCTTTTAAAATAACCGAATATATACAAACAGATCAAAGTAATGATGGCAGAAACTTTTAAGCCATCCAATGAATTTTGTATAAAAAAATACGGACTTAACGGAACCAAGCCACCCACAATATAAGAGACACCGATATTAAATGCACTTCTGCTCGCTCGTTTTGGATCGGGTTTATCCAAACCCAATTCATGTTTCATCATGAACTCAACCCAACGGTCTTTGTCTTTGATGATCTCAGATGTGGCTTGTTCGATCAGTTCTTTACTCAATCCCCATTCACGAAAAACTTCACGCACTTCTTCTTTTTCAAATTCGGTTTTATTTTCAATCTCATCATATTCTCTTTTCAGTTCACTGCTGTAATGATCCTGTTCTGTTTTACCAGCCAGATATCCCCCTAGACCCATTGCAATCGAACCTGCTGCTATTTCTGCAATGCCCGCAATGATGATCACTGATGTAGAATCCACAGCACCGCTTAAACCCGCTGCCAGTGCGAATGGTACGGTCAATCCATCACTCATCCCGATGACAATATCCGTTAAGAGATCTGAACTTTTTAAATGTTCTTCGTGATGATGCAGATGTGTATCAGCCATTTCAATTGGTTTAAAATATAAAAATAAATCCCGTCAATGGACGGGACTAATTTTTAAGAAAGAATTTTTAATGAACGGTGAATGATGTCAACACATTCCAGGATTTGTTCTTTATTGATGGTCAATGGCGGCGCAAAACGGATCTTATCACCATGTGTTGGTTTTGCCAATAAGCAGTTTTCTTTTAGCTCCATACAAAATTCCCATGCAGCATCAGGATTCGAATGATTGATCACAATGGCATTTAAAAGACCCTTTCCGCGAATGGTTGCGATAACATGAGAATTTAATTTTGCTAATTCTTCTCTTAATAAGTTACCCATTGCTGTTGCATTCTCCGCCATCTTTTCATCTTTCAAAACCTGTAATGAAGTGATAGCAACTGCACATGCCAATGGATTACCGCCGTAAGTACTTCCGTGTTCTCCGGGTCTGATGTTCAGCATGATCTCATCATCACATAACACAGCACTGATGGGTAATGTGCCGCCGCTCAAGGCTTTGCCGAGAATTAAAATATCAGGGCGCACTTCTTCATGATCGCATGCCAGCATTTTTCCTGTTCTTGCCAATCCGGTTTGGATCTCATCGGCAATAAATAAAATATTATATTCTTCACATAATGATTTAACTGCTTTCAGATAACCTTCATCGGGAAGAACAACACCGGCTTCTCCCTGAATGGGCTCTAATAAAATAGCGGCCACATTCTTATCCTGAAATGCTTTTTCAATCGCAACAATATTATTGTAGGCAACGATTTCAAAGCCCGGCATGAAAGGGCCAAACCCACTGAAGGAAGAAGGGTCTGAGCTGAATGAAATGACTGCACTGGTTCTCCCATGAAAATTATTTTCACATACAATGATCTTAGCCTGATTAGCTGCGATCCCTTTTACATCATAAGCCCATCGGCGAGCTAATTTCAACGCGGTCTCAACAGCTTCAACACCTGTATTCATCGGTAATACTTTGTCGTAGCCGAATAAGGAGGTGATATATTGTTCGTATTCGCCCAACAGATTATTATGAAATGCCCTTGAAGTTAAAGTCAGTTTTTGGGCTTGCTGAATTAGTGATTGAATGATCTTGGGATGGCAATGGCCTTGATTTACCGCAGAGTAGCCGCTTAAGAAATCATAATACCGTTTGCCCTCCACATCATATAAAAAAACACCTTCACCTCTTTCCAGCACAACAGGAACAGGGTGGTAATTATGAGCACCAAATTGGTCTTCTAACTGCAAATAAAAGGCAGTTTTCTCAGACAAAGTATGAGTTAACATGTTGAATAATAATTAAGAAATTGAATTGAAATAGAGTGTAATGTTGCTGATCAAGCAAAAAATGATATTCCCTTTGCGGGATGATCCAGAAAATCTAAATTTTGAAGAAGAAATTTCATATCGTTTCAATTCGGCTACAAGATAAAAAATATTTCCGGCTTTTTACTATTTAAGAACTGAATCTTATCTCACGCTACTATCAACCATCTGGTAATTATATAGGGAGTAAATAGCAAGTATATAGGGAGTATGCGACAGTTTGTCATCACATTTCGTTTGCATAAATTTGTGGATAACATACCATTTCTTCTCAACCAAATACAAATTATCCTTGCGGTGTGAAGAAATAATCTAAAAAACTCTGTTTTTCTATTGCTATTTAGTGCACGTTCCCTACCTTTGCCGTCCCGAAAAAATCAGAGTTATGGCAAGAGTATGTCAGGTTACAGGAAAAAAGCCGCAAACGGGTAATAGTGTTTCTCACTCAAACATTAAGACCAAACGTCGCTTTTTACCTAATTTACAGACCAAACGTTTCTTTTTTGCAGAAGAAGACCGTTGGGTAACATTGAAAGTTTCTACTGAAGCGATCCGTACCATCAATAAAAATGGTTTGAATTCAGTAATCAAAAAATTAAGAGCCGAAGGTTCTAAAATCTAATTACAATGGCAAGAAAAGGAAACAGAGTTCAGGTGATCATGGAATGTACCGAACACAAAGCAAGTGGCAAACCGGGTACAAGCCGTTATATTACTGTAAAGAACAAGAAAAATTCTCCTGAAAGACTGGAGTTAAAGAAGTACAACCCAATTTTGAAAAAAGTAACTGTTCATAAAGAAATTAAATAGTCATGGCAAAAGCAGCAAAAACAGCGATCAAGACCAAAGACCAAAAGGCCGCCGCTGAAGCAAAAAACTGGACAAAAGTTATTAAGGCTGTTCGCAGCCCTAAAACCGGTGCATACACTTTTAAAGAAGCGATCGTGCACAAGGATAAAGTAAAAGAATTCTTAGCAAAGTAATTTGCCGATGAAATAATAAGAAGCTGTTTCGACTTTATGTTGAGACAGCTTTTTTGTTATTTGTATCCTTTTGCAGCAGGCATTGTAACTTTATTCTGCTGTTGTTGCCTTCAATTCCTTCAAACTTCACTAATCTTATTGACATGGGTTTCTTCGATAAATTATTCGGAAAAAAAGAAAAGCAAAGTCTGGAAGATGGTTTACAAAAAACCAAAGAAGGATTCATTGCAAAGCTCAGCAAAGCCATCGCAGGTAAAACCACAGTCGATGAGGAAGTGTTGGATAATTTGGAAGAAGCATTGGTAAGTGCCGATGTGGGCATTGAAACAACCATTCAAATCATTGATAGAATTGAAAAAAGAGTTAAGCAGGATAAATATATTAATACCAATGAATTAAATAAATTATTACAAGAAGAAATTGAAGCAGTTTTGATTGATGCGGATGATCAGTCCTATAAAAATTTTGAGATACCTGCCGGTAAAAAACCTTATGTTATTCTAATCGTAGGTGTGAATGGAGTTGGCAAAACAACGACCATTGGTAAATTGGCCCATAATTATAAAAAAGCTGGTCATAGTGTGATATTGGGTGCAGCCGATACGTTTCGTGCAGCCGCAGTGGATCAACTGACTATCTGGAGTGAAAGAGTAGGTGTGCCCATCGTCAAACAAAATATGGGAAGCGACCCGAGTGCTGTTGCTTTTGATACTGTTCAAAGTGCCATTGCAAAAGGATCTGAAATTGTAATTATTGATACCGCCGGGCGTTTGCATAACAAAGCACATTTGATGGAAGAGTTGACAAAAATAAAAAGAGTGATCGGAAAAATATTACCGGATGCACCTCATGAAGTGATGTTGGTTTTGGACGGGTCTACCGGACAAAATGCTTTAGAGCAAGCCAAACATTTTACTGCGGCAACAGATGTTAATTCCATCATCATCACAAAATTAGACGGTACTGCCAAAGGAGGTGTTGTTCTTGCCATTGCCAATCAATTTAAGATACCAGTGAAGTTTATCGGCATCGGAGAGAAGATAGATGACCTGTTGATATTCGACAAACATGAGTTTGTTGACAGCCTTTTTAAATTATAGCATCATTTTTTTTATCAAATCATAAATATTATTATTATTGTAAAAAACATTTTTACAATGAAAAAAATATTGATCGGATTATTCTTTGCATTTGCAGTAAGCACATCGGCCAAAGCTCAATTAGGAAGTTTAGGCGATTTAGCAAAAACAGCAGGAGCTGCAGGTTTTGATGTAAACAAACTGACTTCAGGCATTATGGGCAAATTAACACCAGGCCTTAACCTCACAAGCGCACAACAACCGCAGGTAACAGATGCAGTTACAGGATTTTTAACTGATAAATCAAAGATCCTCCCATTACAAACCAGCGATAAAGCTGCTTATACCAGTAAATTCAATAGCTTGTTCGGTGGATTAAAAACCAAATTAAGCGGAATATTATTGAAAGATCAGATGACAAAGTTCTTGGGAATGAAAACAACTGATCCCACAAATGTGCTCTCGCAACTATTTCATTAATATCATCAACCAAATAAAAAAAGACTCTGAAATATTTCAGAGTCTTTTTTATTTAAAAAGCATACCGGATTGCCAAACCTCCCCAACCACCTTCAAAATAATTGGTGCCAATGAGATTGAAGGAAGGCTGCCAATCAAAACTTATATCAATCGGAGCGCCTTTGATCTTATAATCCAAACCAATCACCCCGTCAATCCCAATATCCACTCCATTTTGGCGCGTTGGATAATCGGTTGCATATTTTGTATTATAAAAACCGATATGTGCACCAGGGCCCAGATACCATTTTAATCCTTCCACACCATTGATATTGGCCGTTATTTCATATAGAGCGGTTGCCCTGAAACCGTATTGCCAGAAATAGCCCAAAGCTTCCACTGCTGTATTGGATTTGATGAAATGCTTTACGTCCAATGCACCGGGATAAACTTTTACACCAACGGCGGTGCTGTAATCGGTACCTGTATTAATTTCCTGACTGAAACTGAGGGTGCTGATGCAAACAAATGCAAAAGCGAGGATGATCTTATTCATAAGATTAATTTAAAACAACATTACTCAAAATCATGCCAAAATATTCCCACCGATTTCATAAAAAACAGTTAGAAAAATTATTTTAAACTTTCTTTTAGTTTTCTGATTAGGTTTGCGCTATGCATTCATTCAACGAACTGGTAAAAATATTTGCTGAAAGATTTGCAATTGAGCATTTCCCGAAGCATCCCGATACTTTATATGAACCGGGGAATTATTTTTTGGCATTAGGCGGAAAAAGGATCAGACCTGTGATCTGTTTGATGGGAAACGAATTGTTTGATGAGATCAATCCCGATACTTATCATGTTGCATGCGCCATTGAGCTGTTTCACAATTTTACTTTGATACATGACGATATCATGGATGCAGCAAGCTTGCGCCGTGGCATGGAAACAGTGCATAAAAAATATGGTGATAATACTGCATTGCTTAGCGGAGATGTCATGCTGATTAGATCTTACGATTATATCAATAAGATCAATATTACTTACCTGCCTCGAATTTTGGGACTGTTTAATAAAACTGCAAGAGAAGTTTGTGAAGGTCAGCAACTCGATATGGATTTTGAGAAGAAAGAACATGTTCTGATGGATGAGTACATTGAGATGATCAGTTTAAAGACTTCAGTTTTATTGGCCGCAAGTCTGGAAATGGGAGCAATACTCGGTGGTGCAAGCGAACATAATTGCAGGCATATCTATGAGTTTGGAAAAAATCTCGGCATTGCATTTCAAATTCAGGATGATTATTTAGATGCATTCGGTGATCCTGAAAAATTCGGGAAAGATGTGGGCGGAGATATTCGTCAGAATAAAAAAACCTTTTTGATGCTGCATACTTTAGCAACTGCTTCTGCAAAACAAAAAGAAGAATTACGGGAATTGATCAAAACAAATCCAAGTGATAAGGTAGAAAAAGTTCTGGCCATTTATAAAGCATGCAATGTGGATGCATGGGCCAATCAACTGAAAGAAAAATATCTGCAAACTGCCATGCAGCACCTCGAAGATATTGCTGTGTTATCAGTAAGAAAAAAATCATTGGTTGAATTAGCAGCATTTTTAATACAACGGGATTATTAATTTTTGTTGTTATCTTCCCATTCCATCAAAATAATTCGCATGTCGCTTTTCAGAAAGAAGTCTATTGAAAAAATAGTTGCTGATACAGAAGCAGGATTAACTGATGGGCACACGCATCAGTTACATAAAGTATTGGGTGTACGCGATCTCACTTTCATGGGCATTGCTGCGATCATTGGTGCAGGTATATTTTCAACGATTGGTACAGCTGCATTTAACGGCGGACCGGGTATTGCTTTTCTTTTTATCATTACGGCCGTTACCTGTGGATTCAGTGCATTGTGTTATGCAGAATTTGCAAGCCGTGTTCCCATTGCAGGCAGTGCTTACACTTATGCGTATGTTAGTTTTGGAGAAATAGTGGCATGGATCATCGGTTGGGCATTGATATTGGAGTATGCGATCGGTAATATTGTTGTTGCGATCAGTTGGAGCGGATACTTTGATAATTTATTGCAAGGATTAGGTATTCATCTGCCTTCGTGGTTATTATCCGATCCCATCACTGCCTCCAAAAATTTTGATGAAGCAATAGCTGCAAGTAACGCACATCAACCATTGACTGAGGTGATGCAATATGCCATCGCTGCATGGAATCATGCGCCTGTATTTTTTGGTAAACATGTATTCATTAACCTTCCAGCATTTGTGATCGTTGTATTGATCACGATACTTGCATACATCGGAATTAAAGAGAGTAAAAAGACCACCAACTTCATGGTGATCTTTAAAATTGTGGTGATCTGTTTAGTAATTGCCATCGGTTTTTTTTATGTAAATACAGGTAACTGGCATCCCTTCATGCCCAATGGTTTTGGTGGTGTGCTGGCAGGTGTATCGGCTGTATTTTATGCCTACATTGGTTTTGATGCGATCTCCACAACTGCGGAAGAATGTAAGAACCCGCAACGTGATCTGCCGAGAGGAATGATCTATTCATTGATCATCTGCACTGTGCTTTATATTTTAATTGCACTGGTATTGACAGGAATGGTACGATATTCTGAATTAAAAGTAACAGATCCCCTGGCTTATGTGTTCGATAAATTGAATTTAAAATGGATCGGTTATATCATTTCCATCAGCGCCGTGGTTGCAACGACCAGTGTGATGTTGGTGTTTCAATTAGGTCAGCCGAGAATTTGGATGAGCATGAGCCGTGATGGATTATTACCCAAAAAATTTGCAAAGATCCATCCCAAATTTCATACACCTGCATTCGCGACAGTGATCACCGGATTCTTAGTAGGCATTCCTTCATTAGTGATGCCGAGCAGTTTAATGACAGATCTTACAAGCATTGGAACGCTATTTGCATTTGTTTTGGTTTGCTTTGGTGTATTGGTATTACCGCGATTGGAAAACACAACACAGGGAAGATTTAAGTTGCCCTACATCAATGGAAAATATATTCTGCCATTGATTGCTATTGCATTTATCTGGTTGTTCCATCAAAGGTTGCAGGATGCATTTTCTAATTATTCAACAGAAGGTTATCAGGAATTTTTATTTATTATTTTTTTGGTGATCACTGTTATTGTGTCCACACTAAGTTTCATCAGAAACTACTCATTGATCCCTAATCTGGGTGCATTGTGTTGCTTGTATCTGATGATCGAAATACCTGCCATCAGTTGGTTATGGTTCTTTGTTTGGATGACAGTGGGATTGACCATTTATTTTTTATACGGAAGAAAGAACAGTAAATTATTAAAGGATTCCAGAGAATGAAATATCAAATTGGTGACGAGATTTTAGTGCTGCATAGTAATGAAGAAGGCAGGGTAGTGGAGATCATGAATGATAATATGGTGATGATAGAAGTGCGGGGTGTAAAATTTCCAGCTTACATGGATCAGATCGATTTTCCTTATTTCAAAAGGTTTACAGAAAAGAAATTGGTGGAAAAGAAAAAAGAAAAAGTTTTTATCGATAATATCCCCAAAGAAAAACCAACACCTACCAAAGTAAAAATGGCAGATGGCGTTTGGTTATCTTTCATTCCTAAATTCTCATTGGATGAATTCAATGATGAAGTGGTGGACTTGTTGAAAATTCATTTACTCAATCACACCGATAAAAATTATGCATTTCACTATGCACAGAAATTCACGAATGAAAGTGATTTTGAGCTGAATGCAGAGATCCAGTCCTTCCATGATTTTTATCTGCATGATATTTCTTTTGCTTCGGTGAATGACAGTCCTTCTTTTCATTTTGATTTCAGTTTACTGAATCCCGAAAAAAAGAAAGCGCCTCATTTTGAAACATCGCTCAAACTAAAGCCCAAACAGGTCTTTCAGCGTATCGAGGAAATGAAACAAAAGAATGAACCAACCATTCCTTATAAACTCTTTGATGTGTATCCTGATAAAATGGAGGACGATAAATTCGAATTAACAGGACTTGCTGCTAAGGGGTATAAAGTATATGAAGCCAATAAGATCCGTCAGAATTTAGAACCGGCCCGAACAGTGGTGGATCTGCATATGGAAAAGCTTTCGGACAACTGGAAGCACATGAGCAATTTTGAGATCCTGTCCATGCAGTTGGATGAATTTGAAAAATGGTATCATCTGGCGGTGGCGCATCATCAGGTTTCGCTGATCATCATTCATGGTGTGGGTAGCGGAAAACTGCGGGATGAGATCCATGATATCTTAAAGACAAGAAAGGAAGTGAAGACCTTCATCAATCAATATGATGCACGTTTTGGTTATGGTGCAACAGAGATATTTTTTCAGTATTAAGTTCCTGTATGGATGGCCAAATTTTCAGCAGATAAGATCATCGTCATATTTACGGTTGTTTCTGCTGCATTGCTGCAACTGATCGATACTTCCATTGTAAATGTTTCGCTTACCCAAATGATGGGAAACCTGGGTGCAACTTTTGAAGAAATTGGTTGGGTGATCACGGGGTATGCCG